>CANGVB010000544.1 GCA_947456995.1 Bryobacteraceae bacterium
CTGTCGCCCAGCAACTTCACACTACTGCTCAACTCAGACGTCAGCTGCCGCTTGGCTCCAATATCGGACTGCTCATTCTTCAATTGATTCAGCGGAAACGATGCAATCGTCGTCACCCGCTGCAGGATCGTCTGAAAATCCTGCGAGTACTGACTGATGCCGGTAAAAGTTAATGGTGATAAGCCCATGGCTGGTAATCTGCCTCTTCTTCTCCAGTCTTTTCGGCAAACCCCAACGATTCTTGAGACGATTCTCACAAGATCCACACTAAAGTGGCATGGCCACCCGAACCCTCTCTCCGCTAGCCCTGATCGCCCAGCAACTGGAAAAGAAAAACGGCAGCGGCTCGGTGGTCGTACTTGGCTCCAGATCCGCCGAATCTATCCCCGTCATCCCCACCGGTTCGATCCTCCTTGACCACGCCCTCGGATGCGGCGGCCTCCCTCGCGGCCGCATCATCGAAGTCTATGGGCCTGAATCCTCTGGCAAAACCACCCTCGCCCTGCATGCCATCGCCGAAACCCAGAAACTCGGCGGCTACGCAGCCTTCGTTGATGTAGAACACGCCCTCGACGCCTCCTACGCCTACAAACTCGGCATCGACCCCGACCGCGTCCTGCTCTCCCAACCCGACTATGGCGAGCAGGCCCTCGACATCACACAATCCATGGTCGCCTCGGGCCAAATCGATCTGGTTGTCGTCGACAGCGTAGCTGCGCTCGTGCCCAAGGCCGAACTCGACGGCGAAATGGGAGACGCTTTCGTCGGCGTCCATGCCCGGCTAATGTCTCAGGCCCTGCGTAAATTGACGGGCCTCGCCTCAAGCCACAACTGCACAATTCTCTTCATCAATCAGATCCGCGAGAAAATCGGCGTCATGTTCGGCAACCCGGAAACCACCACCGGCGGCCGGGCCCTCAAGTTCTTCGCATCGCAACGCCTTGAGGTCCGCAAAACCACCTCGGTGAAAGAAGGCGACGAGGTCCGGGGGAATCGAGTGAAAGTGAAGGTGGTCAAGAACAAGATGGCCGCACCCTTCCGCGAGGTCGAATTCGAGATCCGCTTCGGACGCGGCATCGACCGGCTCGGCGAGCTCATCGACGCCGGCGCCGAAGTCGGAATCCTTCAGAAATCCGGCTCCTGGTTCAGTTACGGCGAGCAACGCCTCGGCCAGGGGCGCGACCAAGCCAGAGAATCCCTCGACCAGGCCCCCATCCTGCGTCACGCAATCGAAGAAGCCATCCTGCGCAAAATGGGCCTCGATTACCTCGATGCCGGAACCCAGAGCCAGCGCATTCGCCCCTCCAGCGAGCCCCAGGCTCCTCGCCCGGCGCCCCAGCAAATGGCTGCGCGTGTTTGAACTTTACCCCTCATCTTCGCCGCCGCCTAAATCCGATCACGCCCAGTCCAGCAAGGATCGCCCCCCAGGTCCCCGGCTCCGGCACTACCACTTCGCCAGCGACGCTTGTTGCCGTAAACGAGGACTGAACGAGTATGCTAACCAGCCTAACCTGTTGAAAATGAATACAACCCGGTTGTCGAAAGAATCGAAACCAGACAAGGTGCAGATTTCTATCAGCCATCGTTGACAAAAAGAAGGCAACGCGAAGGCCAGCGAGCTGTGACAAACTTTGAAAAAAACAAGCAAGAGCCGCATCTGGCCTAAGTCCTTTACTGCAAACAGCTTGAGCATTGAGATCAAGAGCCTGAAAAGTTTTCCACAGTCCAGGGTTTGACAATTTGAAGAATATTCGGTTATCCTAGTTAAGTTTGGCGAGTAGTGCTTCTGCTTTCGAGCTACCCGTCTCCTGCCGAATCCACCTTGGATGAAGCTTTATGGAGCGACCGGCCGAAAGCCGGCCCCGCTACTGGAACGTACCGGCTGAAAAGTCGCGCGACGCACTCCGGCAAGGGCTAGTCCAGAACCTTCAAACCGCAAGTCGTTAGTTTGCACTTGCATACGCCCATTAGTAGTACCAAGTTTAATCAGTTTTCAAGTTTAACTATTTGTCGCGTTCATGCGCTTTTGCGCTTGGGCGCTCAAACGTTGAGAGGGTAACTTTTCGTGCCAACGTTCAACCAACTCGTGCGCAAAGGGCGCACGCCTATTAATTACAAGACGGCTAGCCCGGCCTTGCAGGCGTGCCCGCAGCGTCGTGGCGTCTGTACTCGTGTTTACACGACAACGCCGAAGAAGCCGAATTCGGCCCTCCGGAAGGTCGCTCGTGTCCGTTTAACCAACGGAATCGAAGTCACGACCTACATCCCGGGTGAAGGCCACAACCTGCAGGAGCACTCGATCGTGCTCATTCGCGGCGGCCGTGTAAAGGACCTTCCAGGTGTCCGTTATCACGTCGTTCGCGGCACGCTCGATACCGGTGGCGTGCAGAATCGTAAGCAGAGCCGCTCCAAATACGGGGCAAAGCGGCCAAAGTCGTAAGGGGCTATTGAGGATTCATTATGGCAAGACGACGTAGAGCTGAAGTACGCGAAGTAGGGGCCGATCCGATTTACAACTCGACCCTCGCGACCAAGTTCATTAACAGCATGATGTGGGACGGCAAGAAGAATACTGCGCAGCGGATCTTCTACTCGTCTCTCACGATCCTCGGCGAACGCGCCCAGGATGACGCGCTCAAGGTATTTAAGAAGGCAGTCGAAAACTGCCGTCCCTTGCTCGAAGTCAAGACCCGCCGCGTCGGTGGTGCCAACTACCAGGTGCCGATCGAAGTGCCGCAGACTCGCCGCACCAGCCTCGCAATCCGTTGGATCCTGTCCAATGCTCGCTCACGCGCTGAAAAGGGCATGATCGACAAGCTGGCTAACGAATTGAACGACGCAGCCAACCTTCGTGGTGGCGCAATCAAGAAGAAAGACGACGTCCACCGTATGGCCGAAGCCAATAAGGCTTTTGCTCATTACCGCTGGTAGTTAATTCAAGGAAACCACAAAAGATTTTATGCCTCGCCTCGTACCGCTAGAGAGAATGCGCAATATCGGCATCATGGCCCACATTGATGCCGGTAAAACGACAACTACGGAACGTATCCTTTATTACACTGGCCGATCTTACAAAATCGGCGAAGTGCATGAAGGCACCGCCACCATGGACTGGATGGCGCAAGAGCAGGAGCGCGGTATCACCATTACCTCCGCTGCAACCACCTGTTCCTGGGAAGGCATTCAGATCAACATCATCGACACCCCGGGTCACGTCGACTTCACCGCTGAAGTCGAGCGCTCGCTGCGTGTTCTTGACGGAGCTGTTGCTGTGTTCGACGCCGTAGCCGGTGTGCAGCCCCAAACCGAAACCGTATGGCGTCAGGCTGACAAGTACAAGGTGCCCCGCATCTGCTTCGTCAACAAGATGGACCGTATCGGTGCCGACTTCTTCTACTCAGTGAAGACCATGGTGGATCGTCTCGGTTGCAAGCCTGTACCGATTCAGATTCCTGTCGGAGCTGAAGATCAGTACAAAGGCATCATCGACCTCGTGACGATGAAGGCCCGCATCTGGCGCGACGAAAGCCTCGGCGCACAGTAC
>CANGVB010000545.1 GCA_947456995.1 Bryobacteraceae bacterium
CTTCGTATCTACAGGTTCTCAGTTCACCCTCATTCAGAATTTTGGCTTTCCCTATACGGGCGGCTTTAGCCTCGCATTGGCCCAGAATTCGATCTCCTTCGGCAGGCAGGAATCTGAAGCTGTTGGATATAGCCCCTTTTCGGCCGTGGAGGTCAGCACCTGGACCACAACCCTGGTAAGTGAAACGTCAGACGAGTCCCAGGTCCCCGAGCCTTCCACCTTCCTCTTGGTTCCCGCCGCAGCCATCGTACTGCTTCGCGCAAAGCTCCGCTAGCGCACCAGCCCCCGCGACAATACTTCCGCCCGCTCGGCCAGATTTTCTGCCCGCACCAGGTCCACCCGCCGCGCATCTTCGGCCTGCTGCAAAAACGTACGCACCTGAGCAATCAGCTCTTTGGTCTTCGCATCCGGGTTCGACCTCTCGGCCCGCAACACCACCAGCCGCGCCTTCTCCAGATACTGCTGAATCCGCTGCGTCCGCTCCTGCACTTCCTTCGCCCCCAGTATCGGCTGTAAACTCGGCCCTGGGCTGACAATCACAGGCGGCGCTTGCGCCGGCGCAGTTGTCTCCACCTCCGGGCTCACCACCGGCGGCACCGTCTTGCGCGACGGCTTCGGCTTCGGCTTCACAGGCACCGCCACAGGCGGAGGAAGCGTAGGCAACGGCGCACTCTTCACCACCGGCTTCGCATCACTCGGCGGCAATTGCGGCGGCGGCGGCATCGGCTGCGGTGGCTTCGCTTGTGGTGCCGGTGGAATCACGATCGATGCCTTCGGTGGCGACTTCTTGAACAGACACCCCTGCTCCAGCAGCATGCCTGCCACCATCACCAACCCGCTACTGATTCGCCATCTCATCATCAGTCTTCCTCTAGCCTCGGAAACCGCAATTCAAACATCGTCCCCTCTCCAGCTTTGCTCTCAAAGTGGATGCTTCCATTGTGCAACTGCACCACCCGGTACGTCACGGCCAATCCAATCCCGCTCACTTGAGTTTTGGTCGTAAAGTAAAGCTGAAAGATCTTGTTGTAGCTCTCCGGTGGAATGCCAACCCCCTGATCCCGTATCTCCACCACAATCTCCACTGGCTCTTTGCGAATCTGTATCGACAGCGGCCCACCCTCCGGCATCGCTTCCATCCCGTTCCGCAACAAATTCAAAAACGCCTGCTTCAACAGATCCGCATCCCCGCGTATCCGGCTCCGCTCCGATTCACACACAATTGAAAGCTTCACCTTCTTCGATTGCGCCTCAGGCATCAGAAACTGCGCCAGATTATTCACCAGTTCCAACAGATCCAGTGGTGCCAGCTTCAACTCCACCGGCTTGGTAAAGTCGAGAAACGTCTTCACCACCCGGTCCAGCCGTTTGGTCTCATCCCGCAAAATCCGCAATTCTTCCTCAGCCACCGGGTCGTCCCCACCCACTCGCTCTTTCAGAATCTCCAGATGCAATCCAATCGAATTCAGCGGGTTCTTGATCTCATGCGCCACCCCACCCGTCAATCGATTCAGCGCACTCAACCGCTGCGACACATCCAGTTGCCTCGAAATACTCTGCTTCGCCTCGGCATCCCGAATCGTAAGCAAAAATCCCTTCGCCTCCAGCACCTCCAAATCGATCACCGTCCGCCGGTCCCCCAGCGTCAACTCCGCGTTGGTCACATTCTGCTTCAGCGCCATCGCCCCCTGAATCAAATCCCCCGCTGCCGTCCCAGGCGCAAACAACTCACCCACATGCGCCCCACTCATCTCCCACCGCCCACGGCCCAAAAACTTCTCGAGCGCCCGACCCGCATTCACCAGCTTCTCTTCCTCATCAAAGAGCAGCACAGCATCTTCCATTCGCTCGAGCAACTGCTGCACATTCCCCTTCATCTGCTTCAGGTCTTCTTTCGCCCCGCGCACCTGCTCCCCCAGCAAACTCAACTTGCTCTCGACAATCTGCACTTCCTGCGCCTCGCGCGAAACAGGCTCATGCAGCGCCTCCCCGCGCGACACCTTGTCAATCGCCTCACTCAACCGGCGCAACGGCACAAACGCCAAATCCGCCGTCAGCACTGCAATCCCGAGCGACACCAGCAAAGACATCGCCAGCGCAAACAACAGATTCCCCACCTCAGGCTCAAGCGTGTTCCGCAGCAACTCACTCGACACCAGCACCCTCACCTCAAAAGTAGGCTTCTTGCTCCCCGGCAGCCCCAGCGGAATAATCGTCTCGTATTCTTCCTTCTTGGTAAACACGCGCCAGATCTGCCGCGCCCTTCCCATCTCCGCCCACTCCCTCATCGGCAATGCAACCCGCGCCTCCTTGCCCTTGCTGATCGGGTTTGACGATGACAATACCCGCCCGTCCCGCCCCTTGATATCAATCTCAACCGCCGTGCGAGTCGAAGCCATAGTATGCTCCAGCATCTTCGCCAGAGCCTCATCCTTCAAGGCCATCTCCATCCACATCCGCTCGGTCTCGCTCAGGCTTGCCCCAGGCTCCGCCTGACGCCCATACTCATCCACCCGCTGCACCAGCAGCGTCTGTGCCTGGCTTGCTAGCAACATCGACCTCTCCGCCGCTTCCCGAAACAAAACACTCGCCCCAGTCGACAGGCTCAACAGCGAATACCCCACCGCAACCGCCAGCAGTGGCAGCAGGATCGTCAGCCTCAATCGGCTCTTCAGTGTCATTGGTATTTAGGCGTCGCCATCGTCGGCGCCATATTGCTTCAACTTGTTATGGAGTGTCTTCAAACTACAACCGAGAATCTCAGCCGCCCGCGTCTTGTTCTGCTTCGTATGCTCGAGCGTCTTGAAAATCAACGCTTTCTCACACTCATCTACAGTCGTGCCAACCCGGATCAGAATTGCCTCAGGATCGTTAGATACGGCAGCACCGCTATCTGTTCCAGGCACCGGCGGTAAATGTACCATCCGGATCGGCCCCTCCCCGGCTAGAATCACTGCTCGCTCGAGCACATTGCGCAACTCACGAATATTCCCCGGCCAACTCCGCCGCCGCAGCGCAAGCAAAGCCGCATCGTCTATCCCAGGCACCCTCACGCCGTGCTTTGCGTTCATCTGCTGAATCAGCGTCTCAACCAAAAGCGGCATATCCTCCATCCGCTCCCGCAGCGGAGCCAGTTCCAGGCGAAACACATTCAAGCGGTAGAACAGATCCTCTCGAAACGTCCCCTTGCTGATCGCATCTTCCAGCTTCCGGTTGGTCGCCGCAACAATCCGCACATCCACTTCAATCTCGCCCTTGGCCCCCAGACGCCTCACCTTGCCGTCCTCAAGCACTCGCAACAATTTCGCCTGCGTGCTCACTGGCATCTCCCCAATCTCATCCAGCAGCAGCGTCCCTCGATGCGCCAGCTCAAAACACCCGGCCCGCCGCTCAAGCGCCCCCGTAAACGCACCCTTCTCATGCCCAAACAATTCGCTCTCAATCAGACTCTCCGGCAACGCGGCGCAGTTGAGAGCCACAAACGGATCCTTCGCCCGTGGGCTCAGCCCATGTATCGCCCGCGCCAGCACTTCCTTGCCCGTC
>CANGVB010000546.1 GCA_947456995.1 Bryobacteraceae bacterium
AGTCTGGAGACTGGATCTCGAGAATTCTGGAATCTCCTCTCAGATCGGTGGCTTCCCAGGGTACCTGGAAGTCCAGGAAATCGCCTTGAGACTCTAAGCGGGGGTAGGTTTGAGAGTCGACCTGGAGTTGAAGTTCAGGGCCTGAATAGTCGGTTGAGAAGCGGAAGAGGGAGCCGGGATAGGTGGAGCCGGTTTGTCCCCTCAGGTAGGTTGGGAAGGGTGCGTAAAGCTGGGTGGACTCGCCGGAGCTTGCGTCGATGCGGTAGATGCGGTTGGTGCTTGTGGTTGCGAAGACGGTATTGCCATCGCCAGAGAAGAGAAGATCTGCGAATTTTTCCTGATGCGTGAGGAGGCTGCGCCAGCCGGTGGAACGATCCCAGAGGACCAGTTCCTCTCCACGATTCAATACCAGTCTGCGACCATCATCGGAGATCATCAGGCCCCTGATTGTAGAGAAGCCTTCAAAGAGAGTAGTCGACTTTAGGGTGGCCACATCGATCAGGAGCAATTTGAAGTAAGAGCGCAATTGGAGTTTGCCTTGCGGTATTTCGCTGAGGACCGCGACCGTGTTGCCATCTGCGCTAATGCTGGCACTCGCGATATAGGCATAGGTGTCATCTAAGATCGTCAGCGGAGGAAGGCCGAGGGGAGTGAGTCGTAGCTGGGTAGCGTTGGAAGAAAGTACAGCGCCCTGATTGGTGAGGGACTGAGCTGAGATGGAACCGAGCAAGCCAGCCGGAGTGCCAGAGTTGCCGGTGTCGAGGTCTCGTAGCGTCGGGGGAATCATGCCGAAGGCGAAGCTTGTTTCGAAGACAAAGCGACCGTTCCGGCTGACGCGGAAGCCCGCTGCCGTGAAGGAATATTCTTTGCCGTCACGCTCGAGCTGCAAGCCATCGCGGGGGAGCGCTATTGTGCAAGAGCCGGCGCAGGGGGAATAGGTGAAGATGCCAGTGGTGAGGGCGTCACTTGAAAGATAGGGAGCGGTGATCACGCGGGACTCGCGGGGAGCAACGAGTTGCCGAATGGGTGTTTCCGCGTGTCGAAAGACACGGACGGAGGAGAGGGTAAAGGGCTCTCCCTTGAGGGCGTTACTGGTGGCGAAATGCAAAATGGCTCCGTCGGAGGACGAAGCCATTGGTATGGATTGGGGTGAAGCGATGGAGCTGAGTATGAGTCCCAGGACTACAAAACGGGTCATACCCCGAGCTTACTCGGTTTTCTTCTGAGAAACCATAGCCGTTGTATCGATGGTGACCTTGCTGCCGGTGTCGAGGCGGGGCAGGTTGGTGGTGGCTACCGTCTCGCCAGCGGCGACGCCTTCGAGGATTTCAATTTCAGTTTCGAAGCGCTCGCCGATCTTTATTTCGCGGGCTTCAATCGTGTCGTCCTTGATCACATAGGCTTTGTTGGACCCGAGTACATACTGGACGGCGCGGTTGGGGAGAAGGACGATGGTTTCTGACTTGTCAGTTGGGATGCGGGCTTTGGCGTAGGAGCCAGGCTTGAGGCGCATGCCGGGGTTGTCGATCAAGGCTTCGGCGATGAAGGTGCGCTTGGCTTGATCAACAGAGGGGGAAACGCGCCAGATCTTGCCGTTGAACTTCTGGCCTTCAAAGGCTTCTACTTCTACCTGGGCGATCTGGCCGACTTTGACCCATGGGGCCATGCGTTCGGGCACGTCGAGACGGAGGCGGAGTGGGTCGGTTTTTACGAGAACGATGAGCGGGGTGTTGGCTCTTACGTATTGCCCGACGGTGACCTGACGTTCTTTGACGCTGGCGGCGAAGGGGGCGTAGACGGTGGTGTCGCGGAGCTTCTTGCGTTGCAGGTCGACGATGGCTTTGAAGCGTTCTACTTCCTGGACGAGGTTGCGGGTCTGGTTGACGGTGGCGTCGTAGCCAGCCTTTGCTGAATTGTAACGGGCCTGGGCCTGATCGAGGTCGGCTTGGGGGCCGATGCCCTGGTCGCGGAGTTCGCGGGTGCGCTTGTAGCGCTGTTCGGCGTCCTGAAGGTCTGCTTCGGCGCGGCGGACGTCCGGGGTGGTTTTTACGTCCTGAACACGGTCTGTATCTTTGGTGAGGCCGAGACGTTCGAGACTGGAGCGGAGCTGGGCTTCGTTTTGAGCTAGAAGATAGCGCTGCTCTTCGTCCGAGATGTGCACCATAACCTGGCCCTTGTTGACGAAGTCGCCGAGGTCGGCATCGACACGGTCTACGCGGCCATCGATTTCGGCGCTGACGATGGTTTCATCGAGCGGGAAGAGGGTACCGACGCTTTCGACGCTGCGTTTGACGACACGTTCGGTCGCGGTAACGGCGCGAACCTTGAGCGGACCGGATTCCTTTTTGGTCGCGGCGACCTTTTGTTCCTTGTTGCAGGAAGTGAGGAGCACCAGAAGTGCCAGAAGAAGAGGAGTTATATGGCGCAGCATTGGATTAAAGGATTCTTTCTAGTGTAGCCCCAGGATGCAGACCGGGTTTGACAGAACTGTTATTGATCCGTTGTGATGGTGACATTTTTGCGGGGCATGCTGTTGGGCAGTGCAGATCATAAAGTCAGAAGTAGCGCTTCCCGCCCCGTTTCGCGGGGCCTTTGCCAAAGCATTTTCCCGCCAAATGCCGCAGCCGGTGTTTGATGCGCTGATGAAGGTGTTGCAAGTGGAGAGGACGGACGGTTTTTACCAAGGGTTACACCAGGGGCCGCCGGAGACCTTCTGTCAGAGGCTGCTGGAGGCGCTTGGGGTTGAGGTTCGGGTGACGGATGAAGATCTGAAGCGGATTCCGAGGACGGGTGCTGTGGTGGCGGTGGCGAATCATCCGTTTGGGATTGTTGAGGGAGTTGCGCTGGCGCAGTTGCTGCCGAAGATCAGGCCGGATGTGAAGATCATGGCCAATCAACTGCTGGGGGAGTTTTCTGAGATTGCTGACCGAGTGATTTGTGTGGATCCGTTTGGAGGCCCTGAGGCACGGAGGGCCAATGCCAAGGGGATGCGCGAGGCGCTGGACTGGTTGTTGCAGGGCGGGATGCTGCTGGTGTTTCCGGCGGGTGAGGTGTCGCAGTTGCAGTTTCAGTTTCCGCGGTGGCAGGTGGCGGATCCGGCTTGGAGTGAATCGATTGCGCGGTTGTTAAGGAAGTCGAAGGCGTCGGCCCTGCCGATGTTTGTGGATGGCCGCAACAGTGTGTTGTTTCAATTGGCGGGTCTGGTGCATCCGCGATTGCGCACGGCGCTGCTGCCGCATGAGTTGTTGAACAAGGAGAAGAGCCGGATTGAGCTGCGTTGCGGGGCGGTGATTGGAGCTAGCAGGATTGCCCGGTTTGAATCGGATGAGGCGCTTGTTGATCATTTGCGGTGGCGGACGTATTTGCTGCGGAAGCGGGACAGGCAGCGGGTGAAGCGTGTGACGGGAGGCCGCGCGATTGCGGCTGCTATACCGAGGCAGGCGCTTCTGCTTGAGATGCTTCGCAAGCCATTGGTAGAGACGGCCGAGTTTCAGGTGTTTTCTGCGCGGGGAGCTGAGATTCCGGCGACGCTGCGCGAGATCG
>CANGVB010000547.1 GCA_947456995.1 Bryobacteraceae bacterium
ATGTCTCTCATCAATTGCCGCACCTCTTCGTGGCTTTCTCCAAGACCCACCATCAGTCCAGACTTGGTCAGGATCTCAGGATGCGACTCCTTGGCATAACGCAACACCTTCAGGCTCTGCCCATAATTGGCCTGGGGCCTCACACGACTATAGAGCCTTGAGACGGTCTCCATATTGTGGTTGTAGACGTGAGGGCCAGAGGCCAGAACACGTTCCACTGCTTCAAGGTCGCCGTTAAAGTCAGGTGTGAGGGTTTCCACCTGCGCATCAGGCAAAGCCTTCCTGACCGCAGTGACGGTGAGGGCCCAATGCGCCGAACCACCGTCCGGGAGATCATCTCGATTCACGCTTGTCAGAACCACGTACCGCAACTGCATAGTCGATGCCTGAGCGGCAACGTTTTCCGGTTCGCTTGAATCGAGTTCAAAAGGGTTTTTGGCTTTAGGGACACTGCAGAAGGAGCAGCCTCGGGTGCAGAGGTCTCCCAACAGCATGAACGTTGCGGCCCCTCGCGAGAAGCATTCATGGATGTTGGGGCATCTCGCCGACTCACAAACCGTATGAAGCTTCAGGCCGCGCAGTTCGCGTTTGAGAGCGGTTACAGCCTGAAATTCGGATTGAGGTTTGCGTAAAAAATCAGGCAGCCGGGGCTGAGCCGGCTGCTTCTCGATTTGGACGAGCATTTCTCTAGTCTAGTAGCTGCGAGGGAAGGGCTTGAAGCCAAGCGCATCGAGCTCACCACGAGTCTTGCCTTGTTCCGACTTCTGGATAGGGCCTACGAGGACTCTGAAGATGCTGTCCTTTTCTGTTGGAGCAATCCAGATGTCGAATCCTTTACCCTTGAGAACCTTGGCAACCACATCGGCTTCGGCGCGACCAACAGCGGCCACTTGCAGGAAGAGGCTTCCCTTGGGTGGTTCACCAGACTTGGATGAAGCAGCTGCTACAGGTGCTGGCTTGGGTTCAGCCTTTTTGGGTTCTGGAGCCTTCTCTACCGGCTTTTCCTTTTCAACTGGAACGGGCTTTTCTACGACCGGTTCTCCAGCGGCGCTGGACTTTCCGGCGCTCTTGTCGATGATGATCGGACTTGGAGCTGGGCTAGTGTCGGTAGCCTTTCGTGCACTGGCGACCTCAGGTGTGGCCGGTGATGAATTCTTTCCGAGGATGTATCCCATGACAAAGAACACCCCAAGAAGTACAACTACTATGAAGAAAACACTCAGTAACTGGCGGTTTCCAAGGACAAGCTCGAACTCGCCTTCTTCGTTGCGTGGCATATGACTAGGGTATAACGAGCGGCAACCATTTTGGGGAAGAATGTTTCGGGCGATAATTCGGAGATGATGGTGGAACAGTTGAAGGCTTGGATGGCGTCCGGCAAATCCATGCCTGTCTGCAAGTTGGTCGGAATGGAAGTGGATCTTGTCGAAGAGGGCCTTTCGAAGTGCTCGATGGTTGCCTCCTCGCAACACTGGAATCCTTTTGGAACTGTTCATGGCGGTATCCTTTGCGATCTTGCCGATCTGACGATGGGGATGGCATTCTTCACGACACTCAACGAAGGTGAAGCTTTGGCAACTGTTGAACTGAAGATCAACTACTTGCGCCCGGCGCGGGAAGGGAAGCTGAGTGCGGAGGCTAAGGTGATTCATCGCGGCCGCTCGACGGGCTTCGTCGAATGCGTGGTTAGCGATGAGGCTGGCAAGTTGATTGCGAAGGCATCCTCCACTTGCATGGTGGTCAAAGATGATCGCGCGGCGGCGGTGTTTCAGTGCTAGTTCGAAAGGCTCGAGTTGAGGATGGGGCTGCGATTGCTGGGATTGCCGAGACTGTTCGCTACCAGGCTGGAGAGGCTGATCCCACCAAGGGCTACCTTGTGTTTGTGGGAACGCCCGAGGACTACTCACGCCGGCTTGAAGTGAATGATTCGAGCTATGTTGCTGAGGTAGACGGTAAGGTTGTCGGGTTTCTGCTCACTACGCAGAGTTCGGAAGACACAGCGACGCACATCGCCAGCAGCTTGATCTTTAGTGACAATGCGCTGCTGGTGGATCAGATCGGGGTGTTGCCTGAATTTCGGGCTGCGAAAGTCATGTTTGGCACTATGATCGAAGAAGTGAAGCCCACGCGCGTCACTGCCTGCATCATGCATGGGCCATTGTTCAACCAGCGGAGTGTTGGATTCTTTAAGGGCAAATGCGGATTCCAGTGCATCGGTGAGTATGACGAAGGTGATGGATTCACATGGGGGATTTATGAATGGAAAGCTAGTTAGCTGCTTCTTCCTGATGGCACTGGTTGCCAGCCCACAGGTACGGCTTGAGAGAATCGCAACGACCATCTCACTGTGCACCGATATTCAAAGCGCCCGCGACGGAAGCGGGCGTTTGTTTTTGGTTCGTCAGGATGGGACGATCGCCATCTGGCGGGATGGGCAGGTGTTGCAGCGGCCTTTTCTGGACATACGCTCGAGGGTGAGTACTGGCGGTGAACGCGGGTTGTTGGGCCTGGCCTTCCCTCCGAACTACAAGGACAAGAGGTGGTTCTATGTGAACTACACCGACCGTAGCGGGGCCACTGTCATCGCCCGGTATCAGCTTGTTGGAACGGATCCGGATCTGGCCGATGCTGCCAATGAGCGGATCGTCTTGACCATTCCGCAGCCCTTCTCCAATCACAATGGTGGCCAGATTCAGTTTGGGCCTGACGGGATGATGTACATCGGGATGGGGGACGGTGGGAGCGCGAATGATCCGGAAGGCAATGGGCAGAACAACCGGGCTCTGCTGGGCAAGATGTTGCGGATCGATACCGAGTCCAATCTGGCCCGGTATGAGATTCCGCCGGACAATCCTTTCGTGAACAACCCCGCCTACCGGCCAGAGATTTGGGCGACGGGGCTGCGGAACCCGTGGCGGTTCAGCTTTGATCGCAGCACGGGGGATATGTTCATCGCTGATGTCGGGCAGAACCGGCAGGAGGAGATCAACTTTCAGGCGGCTTCAAGTCGAGGCGGTGAGAACTATGGCTGGGTGACGATGGAGGGGAATGATTGTTTGCGGGCCGGTTGCAATCGGAACGGACTGACCTTGCCTATCTGGGTATACCCGCGAAGCGAAGGGCTGTCGGTTACTGGTGGCTATGTCTATCGGGGAGCCTATTATTACGGGGACTTTGTGACGGGCAAGATGTGGACCCTTCGTCGACAGGGAAGTACCTGGGTGAATGAGTTGGTCTTTGATGGGGGCCGCTCTTTTGCCATTTCGACCTTTGGTCTTGATGAGGCTGGTGAGCTGTATGTGGCTAACTACGGGACGGGAGAGGTCTTTCGAGTTGTGCTGCCGACCTTCAGCCGGGCCGGTGTGGTTAGTGCCTCAAGCTTTAGCTCCGGGATGACGGCCGGGGCTTTGATGACGGTCTTTACCCGTGGTGTTTTGGGCAGCAATGGGACCTTTGTTGCTGGTTCTTTGCCTTTGCCCCGAAGCCTGGGCGGGATTCAAGTGAAGGTAAACGGGAATACAGTGCCACTGCTTG
>CANGVB010000548.1 GCA_947456995.1 Bryobacteraceae bacterium
ACGGCCTCACCGCCAACCCCACCACCATCTTCGAAAACAATCCGCACGAACGAAGCCAATACAATCAGCTAAAAGCCAAGCTCCTCAAACAATGCCTCCCCGAAGGCGAACTCGAGCTCCAAACCTTCGAGCGCTACGTCTTCGCCCTCTTCCAGGTAGACAGAGCCCGCCAGATGGAAATTGACGCACAACACCGCTGGTCAAACGAACCCAATAATGAAATCCTCTTCACCCAGATGGAACGAATCCTTAAACTCTGCGCCGCCCAGGAGCGCCGCGCAGACCGCGCCCTCAAAGAATTCACCAAACTCCAGCGGGACCGCATCCTTGCAATGGACATCCACACCGAAGTCTACCTGCTCGACAAAACCCTCGACATCCCCGCAACCTTCCCCATGTTTGAAGTCCGCAAAACGGACCTCAGCAAAACCACCGCCGGCCTGCTTACCCTCAAGCTCATGGCCCTTTTGCCCGAAGCCCGTGAAATCGTAGACAAACACCGCGCCTCAAAACTTGCGGCCTGAAGAACAAAACAAACCCAATTTAGACAAACCCGGCCCCAACGAGCCACAGATCTTTGACAATTGAATATTGCTCTTCAGCCAGACTAATGTACCCTGTCTAAGTGCCGAGAATTACTAGAGAATTGCTGAATTCCAGCAAGTGGCAAGCATTGCTCTTCCTGCTGATCGTAGGAGTAGCTTCTCTGCGGATTGTCCGAACCTACCACTTCTACAACCAAAGCATCGACGAACCCGCCCACGTCAACTGCGGCCTCGAATGGCTGGGGCAGGGAACCTTCAATACCGAACCAAAACACCCACCCTTGCCGCGCGTCTTGATGGCCATCGGGCCTTATCTTCAGGGTCTTCGCTTCGACCCAACGCAACAAAGGTTGTACGATGCAAACGACATCTTTCAGAAATCCGGGGATTATTGGGTAACACTCACCTCAGCCAGAGTGGCGACTCTCTTTTGGTTTCTTTTGGCCTGTACTTCATTGTTCCTCTTTGCCCGGCGCTGGTGTGGGGGCCGGGAAGCATTGCTCGCGGTTCTCTTGTTTACCCTTCTGCCTTCGGTACTAACTCATGCCGGAATGGCGACAAACGATATGGCCGCCACTGCCGCCCTCATCTTTGCTCTGTATATCTTCTCCCGCTATTGGGACGAACCAGGCTACCGGAATGCGGTGCTTTGCGGCTTTGCCCTCGCCCTCGCTCTGGGATCGAAGCTGTCACTCCTCATGTTCCTTCCGTTGACTCTGGCACCCTTCGTCTTCTTTTTGGGGCGACCCTCGAAATGGACAAAGCAACAGTGTCTGCGATCCTTGGCACATGGCGCGGTTTTTGTGGCGGTGTCGGTCTTTCTCCTCCAGGCAATCTATCGCTTTGAACTAACGCCGGTGCCGCTGTTGGGAAATCTGCCACTGCCGCTCATGGGAATCAAAATCGGAGCACAGCAATTATGGGCGCATAACAAGGAGGGGCACGATGCTGTGTTGTTTGGAGCATATAGCCGATACGGCTTTAAGCTGTTTTTCCCGGTAATGTTATTACTCAAGACACCGCTTGGAATTCTCGCTTTGGTAGCGGCGGGTTATCTGGCCTTACTCTTTCGCTGGAGCTCTTGGCCCCCGCCAGTGAAAATTGCCTTCTTGGCCGCACCGGCAATTGTCGCTTCCTGCATGACCTCTTCGATCAACATAGGGCTTCGGCACATTTTGCCGGTCTATCCGATCTTGGCTCTGGCTGGGGCGCTGGCGTTGACCACAGCCCCCAGAAGAATTCCCGCAGCAGCTCTGCGGGCAGTCTTGGGCCTGGCGCTCTTCGTAGGAGTAGTGGAATCGGCAACTGCCGTAGCAGACCCCCTACCCTGGTTCAACCTCTTGGCCCCCGAGCCGCTCGACCGCGTGACAGTCGATTCTGATCTGGACTGGGGCCAGAACCTCTACCGCCTATCGAAGTATTTGAAAGAAGAAAAAATCGAAAAGCTGGCTCTTCATTACTTCGGAAGTGTAGCGTATGAATCCTTCGACTTTCCCAAGGGCATCACTGGAGTTGACCCAAAGAACCCAATGCCAGGCTATGTCGTAGTCAGTTCGTACATCCGGCGCCTGGAGTGTCTGAGGAGCGGCAACTTCTGCTGGCTAAACCAGTTCCAACCGGAGCATTCGATTGGAGATTCCATCCACATCTATTACATCCCCGGGGCCTTACTACCGCCACGTTAGGCATAACTCACCTTCCCAACAGCGGTCTCTACCCTCCGCCCCAGCCCCACCCGCTGCCCGTTCAACTGCACTCCGCGGAAATTATCAAACGGCTCCGCCACTCCTTCAACAACCACCACCGGCCGCGTCGTCATGTGCCCATACTGCTGATACGCATCCGCAAACAGGCTCACCTCGCTAAAGCCCGTCCTGTCGGCCAGCGTCACAAACTTCATTGGCCCCTTGCTGGTCGGATGAATCCGGTCCGCCACAATCATCCCGGCCACCGCCACCGTTTTCCCAAAAAACTTCGCCGGCTGCTCCCGCAATTCCTGCGCCGTCACATACCTCCCCCAATCGAGATCCGGCGCATAATAATCCAGCGGATGCACCGTCACCGGAAAGCCCAGCAACTCTGCCTCCCACCGTACATTCACGCCACCCCCGCCAAAATCCGGCTCCTCGCTCACAAACAACGGATCACTCGGCTGGCTCCCCCGCAAGCTCATCCGCGACAGCCGCCAGAAGAGCCGCCCGCGTGTCTCACCCAGTCCATCGAGTGCTCCTACTTTCAGCAAACTCAACCACTCACTCTGCGACGGCTGCGCCCGTCGGTAAAAGTCACCCGCATCTCGATAAGGCTGCCCCGCCGCAATCCGCAGCACCACTGCCTCACTCAAACCCTTAACCTGGTTCAGCGGCAAACGGATAGTTACCCCGCTCACCAGGAACTTCTCTGCATCACTGGCATTCACACAAGGCGTTATGAATTTGGCCCCGTTGCGCATGGCCTCGAGCACATACACAATCTGCGAATAGAAGCCACGCCGGCACGTCAGCACCGCCCCGAGAAACTCCACCGGATAGCGCATCTTCAAAAACGCGCCTTCATAGGCTTCTACTGCATAAGCCGCCGAATGCGCCTTGTTGAACATATAACCGGCAAACTCCCGCAGCATCGCCCAAACGTCTTCGATCGCCCCCTCGCTGTGCCCACGCTGGCGCGCACATTCGCGGAACTCCTCTCCCATGGCGTCAATCTTGCGGTGGTCGCGGTTCTTTACAAGCAGCCGCCGCAATGTATCGGCCCGCCCCCAGTTCATCCCTGCAAAGCCATTCGCTACCAGCAGGATATGCTCCTCGTACACGAGCAGCCCATAGGTCTCGGCCAGCAGCGGCTCAAGCGTAGGATGGACATAGGTTACGGGCTCAAGCCCCTGATGTCGCCGGGCAAACATCCCCTTGCGGCCCTCATTGGCTGCGCCCGGGCGGATCACCGATTCGATCGCCGTCAGGCAGTTGATGTCGCGGCAAT
>CANGVB010000549.1 GCA_947456995.1 Bryobacteraceae bacterium
ATTTAAGACCCTGATCCTGTTGGGAGGGCTCAGCCTGGCTATGGTGCCGGCGCATGCCGCCGTCCACTTCGGGGCTGGTGTTTTTGTAGGCCCGGTGTACCGGCCATTTGGATACGGTCCTTATTGGGGATATGGCCCTGGGCCCTATAGTGCTCGAATCTACACGACTCCGGCCCATTCCCACCAGGGACAGATCAAATTCGATACCAGGCAGCAAGAATCTCAAGTGTTTATTGACGGTGCCTATGCTGGGACAGTTAGAGACGTGAATTCGGCCTGGCTAGCTGAGGGAAGTCACTCGCTGGAGCTCCGCGAGCCGGGTGGTGCGAGGTTTGATGAGAAGGTTTATGTGGTCGCCGGAAAGAGTATTCATATCAATCCCAGTGAAATGACCCCCGTCAAGTCGTGAATCTACCAATAGCCTGTAAAGCAGGCACGCGCATCTGAAGGCAGTGTTCTCCTTTGTAAAGTGAGAATCACTGCCTTCTTTTTTTTTGCAATGAAGGGTATCTATATTGTTTTCGAGAGTCTGTTTGCATTCCCAGTTGTCGCCCAAAACCCGGTGGACCCAGCACCACTTTGGGTGAGGCTTCTGACTCCAGTCAACTCCAAGAGGACAGGGTTTGAAACTGTTAGCGCTGTGGTGATTGCAGCCTATGCGAGCTCGTGTTTTGGAAGTGGCCAATACAGGCGAAAAGATCACCCCGGATGGCAGCATCTTCGCGTTGGATGTCCTCCGAAAGAAGCCGGCGAAGAAAACAAACATCAGCTCACTATACGATCGGCACCGATCTTGGATTGCAGCTTCAAAGATCGCTGTAACTCCTCTTGGGTAATGAGCCAATGAAATCTGCCGTCCGTGAAGGACCAGCCGAGCCCAGCGACACGCTGCACTTCCTTGCAAACCGTTCTAAAAGCGTCCTGCAAATTGGGTGAATATCGCGTTAGCCGCGGATCAAGAGGCGGCAGACCATTTGGCTTTTCGGTCAGGCCTTTGCCCTACCCTGTCGACCTCATCACAATTCATGCCTTTATGGGATGCCCCCCGGAACGGCACTCTCACTAAGCTTAGGCAAGAATGTCAAAGAAACTAATCTCAATTACTCCACTGCTGCTAAGTTTAAGCCTTTTCGGGGCTGAGACTCCTTCCGAGATTGTGAACAAAGAGCTGCCCTCCTGGATTCGCATTGGCTTGGATCATCGGTTTCGCATGGAGGGCTACACGGCATTGCGCTTTCGCGAGGGCAATGACGACCGTTGGTTCTTGAACCGACTTCGGGCGAATGTATCGCTCCTGCCTGCTAGCTGGTGGAAACTAACTTTTCAAGGACAGGACTCGCGCATCTTCTTCAAGCTGAACGCTGCCGGGCAGAATCCCTATATAAATCGCACGGATCTACGGCTGGCATTCACAGAATTCGGTGACGTGGCTAAGTCGCCGGTGGCGCTGCGCGTGGGGCGCCAGGAACTCGCCTACGGTGACGAACGAATCCTGGGCGCCGCCAATTGGGGCAATGTAGCGCGTACATTTGATGCGGCAAAGCTGATTCTTCGCAAAGGCGCATGGCAGGCCGATATCGTTTCAGCAGCGGTTGTGGTGCCCGCGCTGCGGGGTATCTCACATCACGTATCGGGAAACAATTTGCACATGATCTACGGCAAGTGGACCAATCCCTTGCCGAAGACAACAATTGAGCCCTACCTTATATGGCGCATCGGTATGGGCGATGCGCTGCAGGGCATCCTGCACCAGGACCGCTGGGTGAGTGGGGTGCGCGTGGTGGGACAACTACCCCTTCATGTTGACTACACCTCTGAGTGGATCATGCAACGCGGACAAGTAAAGAATCAATTCGGACTGGAGTCGATTTCCGCCTTTGCCCAGCACACGGTGGTACGCCATACTCTCGCCGATTTGAAGTGGCGGCCACGTCTGGTTGGCGAGTTCAACTATGCGTCGGGTGACCGTTCTCCGGGCAATGGCCGCAGTGGAACCTTCGACCAGATGTATCCCACGCCGCATGAAAAATACGGCTTGGCCGACCAGGTGGGCTGGCAGAATATCAGCCATCTCTCGGCTGGGCTGGAAGCCAATCCAAAGAAGCAATTGCTGCTCAAGGCGCTGGTGCACGACTGGCGGCTGGCGCAAGGGCGTGACGGGTTGTATGCGGCCAATGGCGCGCTTTCGTTCCGTGATCTGAGTGGCCGGTCAGGCCGCGATGTTGGCCGTGAGGTGGATTTGATTGCTCAATACAACTGGGGTGCACGTTATGTCGGAGGCGGATTTGGCCACTTCTTCGCAGGAGATTTCATTCGCGCCCAAAGCCCGGGAGCTGGAATGAATTATCTATATCTGAACGTTGGCTACTCATTTTAGTGTTCTCGAATATGCGGTCTGCTACCCAGTTGGAGCCCAGCCTATTGGAAATAGGCGAATGAGAACGGAGAAGGCAACGGGAGGATGCAATGAAGTTTGGCTTGTCAGACGCGGCATCTGCTGCAATCGACTGCTTTTGATTTAGGGGAAGAGGGAGACTGGAGGGGTTGCCGTTGCAGGAACGACTGCCAGGGGTGAGAAGGTAAGCCTGTTGTCGATCAGCTCGATGAATCTGTCGTCGATTCGCTCCCTATCGTGAGGTGGTGATTTGCCGTAATCTGAACTGGATCTCGTAAATGAGCATCCGGGCAGTACGCGCCCTCATCGTTGGTCCAGCCTTGCGCAGATCCTGACACCCTCGTGGGAATCGGCTCCACGAATCGAAAAGAAGGTCCTGCGCAAATCGATAATCTGAAGTGTCTAAATCGATGGAATCCTATGAGGATCAGGAACTTCTTGAGATGAACTCGGAAGCGCTGGCCTTCCGAGTTGCTCTCGAAATACACGACGCTCACACAGCTCGCCAGGAAAGCTCTGCAGATCACGACAGATCAGCAGGACTGCCAAGGGCTTACACCTTTGGGTCCTCTGCTTTTTGGAAAGGATCGTTTCACCTTGTCCATCGACGCCCGCTCGGTTCCGCTATCTTGCAATACGGCAAAAAGGACGAGAAGATGGACCCTTCATGGATCTCGACCGCTGGCAACGCATTTCTGAAATCTTCGAAGTTCTCTCGGTTGAATCCGCTGAAACCTGGCAATCGCGTCTTCTTACGCTCTGCCCAGATGACGCGCAGCTTCGCGAAGAAGTGTTGGCCATGCTCAAGAATGCACCGCAAGCTTCTGCCCGGCTCGATGCCATTGTGGATGCTGCCCGCAATAACTCTATCGATGACGACGATGCCGATCTTCCTGACAGGATTGGCCCTTTTGAGCTGGTGCGGGAGATTGGCCGGGGCGGCATTGGCTCTGTCTGGCTGGCTCGCCGCGTGGAAGGTGGATTTGATCAGACCGTTGCCATCAAGTTCATCAAGCTGGGTATGGATTCGCGGGAGATTTTGCGGCTCTTCCAGCAGGAAGGCCGTATCCTTTCCCTTCTGCAGCATCCCAACATTGCCCGTCTGATCGACGGGGGCG
>CANGVB010000550.1 GCA_947456995.1 Bryobacteraceae bacterium
GAGTTCCGCAACGTCACCTTCGCCTACAAAGACGAAGACTGGGTCCTGCGCGACTTGAGCTTCCGCGTCGCCCCGGGCGAAACCATCGCTATCGTCGGCCACACCGGGGCAGGGAAGACCTCAATCACCAACCTCATGCTTCGCTTTTACGACATCCAGAAAGGCGACATTTTCGTCGCCGGCCAAAACGTAAATGCCGTCTCCCCCTCAGCCCTCCGCTCCCACTTCGGCGTTGTCCTCCAGGACCCCTTCCTCTTCACCGGCACCCTCCGGGACAACATTCGTCTCGGCGACGAATCCATCGACGACGCAAGCATCGAAGAAGCCTGCCGCCGCGTCAACTTCTGGGACTTCGTTCAGTCCCGCCCCGAAGGTCTCAACCTCGAAATTCACGAGCGTGGTGCCGGCCTCTCCACCGGCCAGAAGCAGTTGGTCAGCTTCGCCCGTGCCCTGGTCCGAAAGCCCCGCTTTCTGATCCTCGATGAAGCCACCTCAAGCGTCGATACCGAAACCGAACAACGCATCCAGAAGGCTCTCGATGTCATGCTCACCGGCCGCACCGCCATCGTCATCGCCCACCGCCTCAGCACCATCCAGAAAGCCGATCGCATCCTTGTCATGCACCGCGGTCAGCTCCGCGAAAGCGGCTCACACCAGCAACTCCTGCGTGAGCGTGGCCTCTACTGGCGTCTCTATCAGCTCCAGTACAAAGACCAGGAAGCGGCTCCTTCCCTACAGAGCTAAGTCCGGCAACTCCGAAATCCGCCACAAGGCCATCGTCTTGTCGCGAAATTTCCCGCCGTTCTCTGTGCACTCCTCGTCAATCCACCGCATCGGCTCCGGAAAACAAAACGGAGCCGCACTCAGTGACAGCGGCCTCCACTGGCCCGTACGGATGTCGTGATTCTTGCGTCCACCGTTAAAGTGCGTCGTCAACAGATAGGTCGACCCGCTCCGTTTCACATTTGTGATCGCTTTTCCGATCTGTTCATAGCTCAGGTGCACCAGACAGTCCCGGCAGAACACCAGATCCACTTTCGGCAGCGGGTCTTCCATCAGATTCATTTGTGCAAATCGCCGCGTCGCCCCCCCAAACCTGACTTCATTTGCCTCCGCCAACGGAGCGACGATATCTCCCCCAACATACTGCATCCCGTCCGGAAACAAAGTCTCTTTCATCCAGTGAAAGTCCCCGCACGGTAAGTCGAGCATGCTCTGTACTTTCAGCTCATCTAACAGTTGCCCAAGTGCAGGTCGCAATACCGCCGTCTGTTCTAGATTCGACCCGCCTCCAGAGCGCGACTCGGCATCTCCCCAATAGTTGCTGGCCCAGATCTTCTGGAACACTTCCTCGGCCGGGCCACTGACAGGCTTCAGGGAGGATAGATTTCTCACAAGCTTGCTCAGACCACGCAATGCCAGGGAGTAGGTAGAAATTGTTGACTGAACTTGCATCGGTCCGTCTTATCGGTGCCAATTGCCGGTTCTTGAGCGAATCTTGCAGTAAAAATTTATACCTCCTGAAAATGCATCGGCTTACTCTTGGATTTCATTTGTTATCCGATCACATTAGTGCGACGGCTTTTATCCTTTTGCCGTTGTATCCACCTCAAGTCCAGCAACGGCGCCGCGCAATCCTGCTTTCGTTTTAAGGAGTCCCCTTGCCTGTTTACCGCCCTCGTACACGCCTCGTCAATTTCCGCCTCAGCGATGACGAGTATTTGACACTGAAAGACACATGCGCCCGCTCTGGCGCACGAAGTGTCTCTGATTACGCCCGTGCCGCCGTGCTTTCTGGTGCCGCCCTGGCGCCTGCTGCCCCCGCTTCCCCTTGTTCTGAGCGTTGGGAGCGCCTTGAAACCGTAGTCAACCAACTGGAATCGCGCGTAATCCAATTGATGGAAAAGGAGCTGGTTTCCTCACATGGTTAGTTCTAATCACGAAGGTTTGGCCAAAATAGACCCCGTTTCGTCGCCAGTCCCCGTAAAGCCACGCGCCCTTGAACTCACAATGGACGCAATTCGCGTGCCTGCCTCCACTGCAGACCGTGTCCAGCCTCCGGTTGAGACCGTTGTCCCGCTTGCTCACTATCTATGGCTCTTCCGTCGTAATGGCCTGCGCATCGCCCTTTGGGTGATCGGCGTCACTCTGGCCGCCCTGGCTGTCTCCATGCAGATGACGCCCGTCTACGAAGCCACTGTCACCATTGACGTCGATCGTCAAACTCCAACCGGGGTCATTGGTCAGGAATCCAATCGCGCCCTCTCCAACGACTCAGACCAGTTCCTCGCCACACAGGTCAAAATGCTGCAGTCCGATTCTGTCCTGCGCCCGGTCGTAGAACGCTTCCATCTTCCTCTGCGCAAACCCTCACGCTTCCGCCTGGTTGGCAAATACACCGAGGCGCAGCAAAACGCCGCTCCAATGGCCCTCGAAGGCCTCAAGGTCTCCCGTCCCCCAAACACATATTTAATGCTCGTCAGCTACCGGTCTACAGACCCGAAGCTCGCCTCTGAAACCGTAAATGCAATTGCACACTCTTATCTCGACCATACCTACAACATCCGCTTTCAGTCTTCGGCTGGTTTGTCACGCTTTATGGAAAAGCAACTCGACGAGCTGCGCGCCAAAATGGAATCCTCCTCCGCGGCTCTCGCCAAATTCGAGCGGGACCTCAACGTAATCAACCCTGAAGACAAAACCAACATCATCTCGGCCCGCCTCCTGCAAATCAATCAGGAATTTACCGCCGCCCAGGCAGACCGGGTCAAGAAAGAAGCCGCCTGGCGCAGTGTCGAGGGAGGCTCAACAGCCGCCGCTCAGGTTTCTTCCCAGGGCGAAACCATGCGCAAGCTCGATGAGCGCTTAAGCGAAGCCAGGCAAAAGCTCTCCGAAGTTCAGGCCCACTACGGTGCCAACCACCCGGAACACCGCCGCTCCCAGGCTCAGGTCACCGAACTCGAACGACAGCTCAGCTTGGTAAACACCAATATCCAGCAGGGCGTAAATGTCGAATACGAGCAGGCTCTCAATCGCGAGCGCATGCTCGCCCGTCAGGTCCAGGATGCCAAAACCGAACTCGATCAATTGAACTCCCGAAGCTTCGACTATCTCAATCTGCGTCGCGAAGCCGAAGCCGACAAAAAGCTTTACGAAGAGCTCGTGCGCAAGATCAAAGAAGCAGGCATCAATTCCAGCTTCCAGAACAGCGCCATCCGCATTGCCGATCTGGCCCGAATCCCGCTCGAGCCTGTATCGCCCAATTTGCTCATCAATACCTTCCTTGCATTTATCATTTCGATCGTAATTGCCTTCGTCGGCGCACTCGCTTTTGATGCCCTCGACAATACCCTTCGCGATCCCGAACAGGTGAAGAACTCACTTGGTATCGAAGTCCTCGGCAGCCTGCCTGAGGTGAAATCCTGGCGCCACGCGATCGGCCTCGCTAAGGTAGGCGACGCGACAGATGCTCTCGTCAAATCCGCCAGCGACGGCTACAAAACTC
>CANGVB010000551.1 GCA_947456995.1 Bryobacteraceae bacterium
ACCCAACCGTCCTTCGCCCGCCAGGAAGCCCACGAGCTCCGCCTCGCCAATCTCTTCCAGCGCACCCTCTGCCGCCTCAACTCGATCCGCGACAAAAAACTCCGTGACGAAAAACTCAGGAACGAAACCAAATTCATCCGGGACCGTTTATCCTTCGCTTCCTAACACAGCGTCCAACAACCACCCGCAACCCCGCCAGGGCCAGCTCTTTGACATCCTGCTTGTTCCAAAAATCAAACCAAAGCCAGAAGTGTGTCCAGAAGCGCATATTGTGGCGGTCGATCTCCTCAAAGGCCCGGCCGCCACAGCGCTACTTCTCATGTGTGCAAACATACTGGAATGACCGTCCTGATCGTTAACGGCGAGGCAATTGAAGAGAGCGCAATCCAGCAACAGATGGCAGCCATGCTGAACATCATGATGGTAGAGATGGAAGGCGAAGATCCTCTGGTTGTCAGAATGCGCGCTCGCGAATGGGCCGAAGAAAACCTGATCGAAGCCACGCTATTGCGCCAGCTCGCGATCAAAGATCCTCAGCCCGTAGAAGGCTGCTCCCCAGAAGCCGAAGTCGGCGTCCGTATCGAGCGGCTCGTCGCCCGGGTCACTGCAAAAGTTGAGCCCCCCAAGCGCAAAGACGTTGTTGCCTTCTACACAAAACATCGCGAAGCCTTCCAGCAACCAGAACAAATCCGCGCCGCCCATATCGTCAAGAACGTCGACGAAAATCAAAGTGAAGAAACTGCCCGCGCGAGCATCGAACTCGCTCAGCAGGAATTGCAGAAGGGGCGGCCATTTGCCGAAGTTGCCGACGAGTTCTCCGATTGCGCCGGCAAAGGTGGCGACCTCGGCTACTTCGAGCGAGGCAACATGGTGGAGGCCTTTGACGATGTCGTCTTCAACCTGGAACCAAACCAGGTCAGCGGAATCTTCCGCACCGAGTTTGGCTTTCACATCGCAACACTGCTGGAGCGCTTGCCCGCCGGCATTCGCCCCTTCTCTGAAGTTTCATCCCAGATCGAGCAACAGTTCCTCGAAGAGAAGAGGCAAGAAAAGCTGAACGCATATCTCGATCAATTGCGCATCGGCGCAGACATTCGTAGGGAAAAGAGGGCAGACTCTTGAGCGGGCTTCCCATCGTCGGTTCCTGTTGCGCGCCCACCCGGTTGCGAGCCCAACAACTGGCCGAGTCCCGGGTGATTTCTGCCGCACTTCCCCGAATCTCCACCGGCTCCACCGAAGCAATGGTGAAGCTCGACGGCGGCACCTTCCTGATGGGAACAGACTCGCCAGACGCCTTCCCCAGCGACGGCGAAGGCCCCATCCGCACCGTACACGTCGATCCCTTCTACATCGATATCAACCCCGTAACGAATCAGCGTTTCGCCGAATTTGTTCAGGCTACGGGCTACAAAACAGAAGCCGAGCGCATCGGCTGGTCTTTTGTCTTTCAGGGCCACATCCCCGCCGAGCGCTACAAAGAAGTAGTAGATCAAACCGTGCCTGGAGTCCCGTGGTGGTGTCAGGTCTGGGGCTCAGACTGGCAACATCCCCTCGGCCCTGATTCGAGCATCGAAGGCAAAGACGACTATCCCGTAATCCAGGTGAGCTGGAATGATGCCGTGCAGTATTGCAACTGGGCGCAGAAGCGACTGCCCACCGAAGCCGAGTGGGAATACGCAGCCCGTGGCGGCCTCGAGCAAAAGATCTACCCCTGGGGTGACGAACTCACTCCCGGCGGCAAGCACCTCTGCAACATCTGGCAAGGGGAATTCCCCAACGTCGATCTCGCCGATGACGGCTATTCTGCTGTGGCCCCAATCGATGCCTTCCCGCCCAATGGCTACGGCCTCAATCTCGTAACCGGCAACGCCTGGGAGTGGTGCAGCGACTGGTTCAATTCCACCTACCACGTAGCCGCGACACGCTCCAATCCTGTAGGTCCGCCCGAGGGCAATGCCCGTGTGATGAAGGGTGGCTCCTACCTCTGCCACAAGTCCTATTGCAACCGCTACCGTGTGGCCGCACGAACATCCAACACGCCCGACAGCGCAACAACTCACATGAGCTTCCGCTGCGTGCGCGACATCTAGCAGTCGCATCATCTCGCGTTACTGTCTGGTCAAATCGACTAGGATTCTTTTGACGAGCCGAAATCGATCTGTCTCCCAGTTGAAATAGTAGATTCCGCACTCGCTTCGACCTGCTTTGCATGCATTGCGAAGAATCATTAGGCTGCTTGTTGGCTCAAAATCGATCTCTTGTTTTGACATCAGGTCCATCTGTAGACCCAATTCCCCAATATTCAGGGGGGGATTAAAGACCTTGCCCGTTTCGGCGTCAACTATTGCCATCATGAGGCAATTCGAACCGCACCCCCAACGAATTACGAAGTAATGTCCCGCGAAGTTAGGCTTCGCGGTCAGAGTTGGATTGTCCCAGCTTCCATTCCATACGCCCTCTCCCTTACTCACACCATTTCTGATTCGACTTCGAAAGGCTCTCTGGACAACGCTGGTCAAAATGGGCTGTTTAGCTTGTCCTGTGAAAACTTCTTTGACGGGGTAATCGGCAAGTTTTGGCAACGATACCGGCTTCTCTGCCTGAGCTGCTAAGAGGAGAATGTTGATGAGGCTCGCAATCATGGAATCAGCCTAAAGACTCTTCCTGCATCTCGGCCATGCGCACCGCAAGTTCGAGAGCCTTCTCGAAACTGCCTGCTCCAGCCACTCCCTTGCCTGCGATGTCAAACGCTGTCCCATGATCAACAGAGGTGCGGATGATCGGCAGCCCCAGCGCGACGTTTACGCCGCCTTCAAAATCCAGCAGCTTCAGCGGGATGTGCCCCTGGTCGTGATACATGCAGACGATAGCGTCGTAACGCTTCTTTCGTACTGCCAGATAGAAAAGCGTATCCGGCGGGAAGGGCCCATCCACCGGCATCCCCTGCGCTTGCGCCCACTCAACCGAAGGTCGGATCTCCTCGATATCTTCTCTGCCAAACAAGCCATGCTCGCCGGCATGCGGATTGAGTCCCGCTACAGCGATGCGCGGGTTGGGGATCAGCTTGGATACTGCAGCGCAAGTAAGGCTGAGGATCGTCTTGATCCTGGGCTGCTTGGTCCGCTCAATCGCTTGAGCCAGCGAACAATGCGTTGTGACGTGCGTAACGATCAGATCCTCTGAGACCAGCATGATCGTAACGTCCTCAACTCCACAAACCGCGCCGATCAGCTCGGTGTGGCCAACAAAGCCTGGGTCGGTCATCTGCGTCGCCTCTTTGTTCATCGGCAAAGTCACCATCGCCGCGATCTCCCCGGCCAGGGCAGCCTTCGATGCCGAGATGACGTATTCCCGCGCAGCGCGCCCGGCTGCACCGCTGAGCACTCCTGGACTCACCTCCGTGAGCAAACCGTGGTCAATGACATTCAGCGCGTCGGGACTGAACTCGCCGACGCTCAGGATCGGCCGCAGCGGAACTTCATAGCCCAACAGCT
>CANGVB010000552.1 GCA_947456995.1 Bryobacteraceae bacterium
ATGATCCACTTCAAGGATGGCCGGGTCTTTGATCGATATTCTCAAGCCCACAAAATCGGAGATCAGGTGCTGGGGCGAGTGTGGAGTTACCGTGACGTTACCGATCAGGCTAAGTCCGAGCTGGCGCTCCGCGAGAGCGAGGCGCGCTTTAGAGTTGTTGCCGAAACGGCATCCGAGGGGATCCTCACCGTCGACGAGGCTGACCAGATTCTTTACGCCAATGCCGCTGCCTCGCGAATCTTTGCTTATCCCAAAGGCAGTCTTGTTGGTATGTCTCTGACGGCATTAATTCCGGAAGGTATTAGCCACTCGTTCTGCTCGCTGCATTCATTTGAAGTTTTAGGCGTCCACAAGAATGGAGTGATTCTCCCTCTTGAAGTTTCTGTTGGCGAATCCACAATTGCCGGCGAAAATCAGCTCACTGTTATCTTCCGCGACATTACCGAGCGCAAGCGTGTCGAAGCCCAGCTTCAGGAGGCCAAAGAACAGGCCGAAACGTCCAATCGCTCCAAGAGCGAGTTCCTGGCTAACATGAGCCACGAACTTCGCACTCCGCTGAACGCAATTCTCGGGTACTCCGAAATCATCGTCGAAGACGCAACCGACAACGGGCATACCGAATACATCAGCGACCTCAATCGAATCCTCACCGCTGGCCGGCACCTTCTTTCGTTGATCAACGACATCCTTGACTTGTCGAAGATTGAGGCTGGCAAGATGACAATTCAACCGGAATGGATCAATATCGAAACTTTGGTTGAAGAATGTATTGCGATGGTGAAGCCGCTCGCAGCCAAGAACAACAACAAGGTTGTCGTTCACCCCTGGGAACCGATCAGCCCTTACTGGACAGACCCGATCCGCTTTCGGCAGAGTCTCTTTAATCTTTTGAGCAATGCATGCAAGTTCACCCAAAACGGCGTTGTCGAATTGTTGATGCGTCCGGAAACCATAGATGGCAAGGAATGGTCCCACTGGTGTGTTCGGGATAACGGCACTGGTATCAGCGAAGAGGATCAAAAGAAACTCTTCAGCGCCTTTACCCAAGTGAACTCCTCGAGTTCCAAGAATGCAAGTGGCACCGGTTTGGGGCTGGCAATTACAAAAAGGCTGTGTCAGGCGATGGGTGGCAGGATCGATCTCAAGAGTGCTCTTGGTGAAGGCTCTACCTTTACAATTAGCTTGCCTCGCATGACTTTAGACGAATTTGAAGATGCAATGCTCTAGGGCTTGGCACCCCGGATCCAGTTGAGGATTGTTTCGTATTCTTCAGACGCTGAGGCTTCGCGGGTGCTTTTGCCCCAGCGGGTGCCTCCCCCATGCGTACTCGTGTGCAGGGCGGGGTCGCCCGCATTGTCGTTCGGTCTGGTCGGTTTCAGAAGCAGCAGGCTTTGCTGTGGCTCTGTCAGGTTGACTTCTCGCAAAACGGAATTGAAATTGAAGCGCGATTGCACTTCCGTAAATCCGCCTTTACCCGCCATTCGCAGTGGGAATTTGCCTTGCGTGGAATGGCACAAAACACAAGCGCGGCCGTCTCCAGTGACCTTAGTCAGAATCGGCTGCACTTTTTGCTTGAAGTATTCATAGTCTGGTTGTGGCAATTCCGGCTTGCTTCCGGTATTTCGGAACCTTCCCAACTCTGCGTGGTTCCAGACAAGCTCAGAGGCTGCTCGTTTCACTTGCGGGTCCTGATCTTTAATGCCCAGAGAAATCAGATGTTGAGCGACATCGGAGCTGAACAAATTGGCATCTTCCGGCAGCACTACATCTCTTCCCGGGTTGTAGCGGTTCAGCGCCGACAGACGTAAGGAAAAACGCGAAGGGTCGAGTGAATCAATCATGCGACGTCTTATAACGCCTTGGGCTTTCTCTGCAAATTGCTTCCCGAGCACCGGGTTTGTCGGCTCGGCAATGTAGCTCTTGACGAAAATCTCAACCGCTGCTGTTTCGAGTGCCCGGTCGCCGGATGCGAGCGCCTCCATCATGGTGGTGCGGATCAGCGGCCCATCGGCGATATGCGGGAAGACCGCACTCGCAGCCAGCGCCTTGGCCAGCGGCACACCATCTGGATGCAATAAGAGGCTTTCCATTCGGCCCTGCAAATCGGGATTCCGCGTCAGGCCTTCGCCTGGGGTCACGGCAGCCAAGGCCGGCAGTAAAGTTTCCAGCGCATCTCGATCTCCGGCCTTCAGCACACCCAAAAGCGCTCGAACCAAATCTTTCTCAAACTCGATGGATTGTTCGAGCTTCAACCTACCGCGAACATCGTTTTCAAACACGAATCGCACATCTTGCGAATGTGGGCCTGAAGCCAGTGCTACCACCGCAACCGCAAGTCGCCCACTCAAGCCGGCGGGAAAAACGCTGAGCGCATTGATGGCGCTTCTGATGAGAGCTGTGTCCCCACTCTTCAAACAAGCCAGCAGCTCCTGCTCGAGCTTCGAATTCACTTCACCCAGATCCGGCAGCTCGCTATCGTTTCCAACACGGGTCTTGAAGAAGCGGTTGGCTGCTCCATAGCGGAAGGCCGCACTTTGCTGGTGTGGTTCGTAGCCCCCTTGATGCAAGTTGTCGACTCCGCGGGAGTATTCGGTGAAGTAAGCGGGCAAAACAACTTCACTTCGCTCTGCCAGATCGGCTGGCAATCCAGCGTGCCGCTGTGGATGGTCCCAGAGGGCCTGGAGCAGCGCTTCTTTGGCGCGAGGGGTCGCAGAGCTCAACACAGTTGCCAATGCGTCCTGCACACGCCCACGGCGAGCCGCGAGGCCAGCCACTGTTTTCTCCTGCTCACCCTCGTCGGCGAGCTGGGCATTCCAGGTGGCGAGGTAGCCTTCATTCTCGTCGATCATCGTGTAGAGGGCCTGCTTCCAGGCTCCCTTTACGGTGTCGTTGCTTTCGGTGGCGAGACTACCAGTCACTGTTTTCAGAATGTCCGTGGCCATCCCGATGTGGTCTGCCTGCCATCCGTACCAACGCGCCAGGGCATTGGCGGCATAGAAACGCAGTAGCGGCTCTTTGTCTTCAGACAGCTTGATGACTCTGCCCAGCAATTCGCGATTCGTGCTCAGATCACGAAAATGGCTCCAGAAAACACGTATGCCTGCCAGCCTTTCTGATGGGATCTTGCTTTCGAGTAGCCGCTCAATCTCACGTATGTCTCCGCTCTTACGTAAGTCTCTGGCAATGGACATGGCCGACACCTTGCCGTCAACTGAAAATTTGGGTACCGTGACCAAGCGCCCCAACGGATCTCCCGAAACCCTCGAAATCTTGTGAAACAGTGCCAGCTCACTCAGAGCCATAACCGCAAACTGAGTATCGCGGAATGGAGTATCGAAGGCTTTATGCTGGGACTCTCCCTGCCACTCCCCGCTCAGCTTTTGCTTTGACAGACACAAGTCGTAGAGACGCTTGATTCGCGTATCATTCAATCTCAAATCCGCTTTTGCGAGGGCCCACAGCGCGTGCCAGGTAATGAATTCAGC
>CANGVB010000553.1 GCA_947456995.1 Bryobacteraceae bacterium
CTCTATCTCGAGCGCGGCAAGACTCTCTCTGCCTGGCACCGCGAAGTCCCCGGCTACTTCACCCCCGATGATCACGAGATCCTCAACGACGTCACCGGCACCGGCACCCCTGGCGTCAAAGACCAGGAAGCCGTCTTCCGCGACATCGCCCTCCGAGGCTGGTACGACTACATCGCCGGCAGCAACCCCCTCGCCACCAAACAGGACATACACTTCGGCGAAGCCACCCTCAACGGCAACATCCTCACAGACCCCGAAGCCGACTTCCGCAAAATCAATCTCGCCGAAGCCTCCAACCTCCACATCCATTGGGGCGGCCAGCTCGCAGGCACCCCGCCCGGCAAGAAGCCACCCGCAGGCAATCCCAGCGCCGGCGTCTATGAAATCGAAGCAGTCCTTGATGCCAACCGCATCCGCGTCAAACCCAACTTCCCCCACCAGGGCAAAGCCACCTATTCGATCGGCCGCCAAAATTATTCCAGCTTCCGCGTCGGCAACATCGAGGTCTATCTCCTCGACACTCGCGGCACCCGCGACCTCGGCGATTTCGACAACCCCAAACGCCAGGGCCCGCTCATGCTCGGCAAGAAGCAACACGAATGGCTTAAGGCCTCCATGGCCAAATCCGACGCCGACTTCTTCTTCCTCGCCTCCAGCGTCAATCTGATGATTCCCCACATCGGCTCACCCACCTCAGAAGATCCCATCGCCGGCAAAGACGATGCCTGGACGGCCTTCCTTGCCGAACGCGAAGAGCTCATCCAGTTTTGGGACAAGCTCGGCAAACCCGTCATGGTCATGACTGGCGACCTCCACAACAGTTGGTCCGTCAAAGTCACCGATCGTGTTTGGGAATTCGCCGCCGGCCCACACAACTCGCAGAACCACCCGGCCAGAAGCGAAGGCAGCCGCCCACCCAACGGCCCCTTCGATTCCCGAGGCCGCCAGTGTGAGATCCGCTGGTCCAGCTACATCCGCAACGACGTCCCGGCCCGCCTCCGCTGGTGGCCCATCTATGCCGTAGCCCAGATCAACAACGTCTTCCCGAACCCCGCTCCAGACGGCCACATCCGCTGGGTCGCCTACCCACGGCCACACGTCATCATCCAGTACTTCGATGGCGTCACCGGCGATCTGCTCTACGCAGAGCCGGTCCACCACCCTTAGCTACCAAACCAACCGCGCCCCGATCTGCACGCGTCGGCCCGGGTCTGCGGTATTGATCACCCCAAACCCAGGCCCGCCAAAGGTGCCACCAGGATTACCAAAATTCGGATGATTGGTCAGGTTGAAAAACTCACCGCGCAACTGTAGCTTGCGCCGCTCACCCAGCGGAAAGTTCTTGAGCAGCGAGATGTCGATGTTAATCTTGCCATCCGCCCGAACAATCCCAACGCCGCCAGTGCCATTGCGAAAGGCCGCAGGCTGCGCAAACGCTGCCGTATTGAACCACCGGCCCGGTGTCCGCTCACTGGGGTCAAGATTGGGATTCCCAATCACATCGGCCCGCAACCCACCAGCCGAAAAATTGTTCCGCGTATCCACCTGCGTTGTCACGGTAAATGGTGCCCCCGCCTGCAGCAGCGCATTCACGCCCAGGTTCCAATCCCCCAGCACCCAACGCACCGGGTTGTTGCCTTTCAAAAAGCGGCGGCCCGTGCCAAAAGGCAATTCATAAACGCTGGCAAAGGTCATGCGATGAGGCACATCGTTGCCGCTGTAGCCATAATCCAGACGCCGATTGTAGAAATCCGAATAAGGCCCGGCATCATTACCCACCTGTGAGCCACCCTCACTCGTATTGTTCAGAAACTTCGACCATGTATAGGTCCCAAGAAAGTTCAACCCATTCGAAAACCGCTTCTCAAAGCGTGTCGATAGCGCGTGATAGCTGGAATCTCCCAGGCTCGGCAGCACCGCTGTCACGGCGCTGAATTGCGGATAAGGCCGAAACTGTTGCGACGTGCGTCCCGCAGCAGCCTGCTCCAGCGGAATCTGGTTCAGCGAAATATTCGTGCTCGCCAGCTTGTGCGAAATGTTGCCCAGATAAGTTGCCTCCAGCAACACACCACCCTTCACCACATGCTGCAAGCCCATATTGAATTGGTGCGAGTAGCCAGTCGAGCGTCCAAATTCATAAAACGTCACAGCCGTATTGGGTGCCGCACCCACGCGAACCGATCCAAATCGATCATCCAAAGTCGGTGAAGTCAGGCTCGAACTCGTCGGCCCCTGGCTCAACACAAACGGATGCGTAATGCCCTGATCCGGGCTCACCAGCGTCACAGACTTCTCAAAGCCAAGACTCGCGCTCGACGGCGCACCCGCATCAAACGGATGCGCAAAGTAAACGCCATACCCGCCCCGCAGCACGGTCGTGTCTTTCCCAAACAACTTATACGCCAGCCCCACACGAGGTCCAAAGTTGTTCAGATCAGTCCGGTAAGGCGAAGTGGGCCAATTGTTCTGCCCCATAAACTTCACCACTCCCAGCGTTCCACTCACCGGGTTTACCTGATCGGTAGAGAAACCATTCATCCGGTTGTTCACATCGATGATCGGCGTATCCAGTTCCCACCGAAGGCCAAAGTTGATCGTCAAATCCCGGTTTACTTTCCAGTCATCCTGTACAAACCAGGCCCAGTATGTACTCCTGCGATCCAGCACCTCCGTCTCGCGAACCGTGTAGTTCGTCATCAACCCCAACAGCAGCGACGCCATCCCGTTGCCCGAAGCTGCCGTCCCCGGCTGGCCTGTCGAAAACGGCACAAAGTTAAACGATCCCGACGCACTCGGCCGGTTCACTTCATAGTTCATGCTCTTGCGATATTCAAAGCCCAGCTTCAAATTGTGTCGGCCACGAACCCACGAGAAATTGTCGATGATCTGGTGCTGCTGAATCGGCAATTGCCGCCGCTCCTGATTCGCCGCACCGAGCGACGTGTAGCCCGTCGGGTTCAGCGTAGGGAAAGCTCCCGCCGGCAGATTCGCAATCCCAATCGTCTTGCCCCAGTCAAGGCCCAGCCCTTTGCCGCCATCCAGATTGATCCGGTTGCCGTACGTGTAGCGCAACTCGTTCAGCATCGTCGGCGTAATGATCTTGTTGTAGCTCAGGTACGTGTAATGCTGATGCCGCTTCGGGTCCGTCAATGTCTCGGCTGCATCCTGTGGAAACACCGAAGTATTGAAGCGATCATCCGAGTTGTACAGGTACCGGAAGGTCAGCTTGTCATTCATCGTCAGATTGTGATCCACTTTCGCCGTGTAGTTGTTGCGAGGGAATTGGGTCACATAGTTTGCCCGAAAGTTATTCACGCCGGTCGCATTATCCGGAGGCCGGTTCGGCAGCGGAAAGTAAGTAGCAATATTCCTTCCTGCCGCATCCAGGCGACTGGCAGGAATCACATTACCCGGAAACTGCGTCCGGCGATTCACCCCGTTCACCAGCGTCGTCGTCGCCGGGTCAAA
>CANGVB010000554.1 GCA_947456995.1 Bryobacteraceae bacterium
CAGGGTGCAAATGCCAAGCCTGGGCATCAATCGTCTTTACTGCCAAACCAGTCGACGTAAACTGATATGCGGCCTTCTCTTTGGGCAGCAGCCCACGCAGCTGCGGGTTCAGTCGAGTCAGGTCGTCGGGGTTCATCGCAAGCGCGCCGGTATCGAGGGAAACCGCATACGGGCCATCCGGCATCTGCAGCCAGACGGTCTTGTCCTGCACCCCAAGAATGGAATGCTCCTCAAGCTCCCCACCCGCAACCGTTTGCAGCCTGCTTCGGTAGATCGCCTTCATCTGAACAACATCAAAGGCCCAAAGATCCACAAACAATTTGCTGGTTCTGGTTGTGTTACTCCGTTGCCAGGTCAACAGATAGGCACGGTCTCCAATTCGAACGGGCGCACCAAAGCTGTTGCAAGGCGTCAGCTCCGTGTTCGGTCCGCAGGAAGCCAGCACCAGACACAAAGCTGTAAGGGGCCGCAACATATTCATCAGGATCTTGCTGGATGATACTCGCCCACAAGACGCCGGTGGCGTAAAGCGCGTGCCGCCCTGTCGCAGACTTCAAAGATAAAGCCAGTCGGGCGCGATTGTTCAGCCCCAACATCGTTCAAATGCTCAAGTAGCGATTGCTGGATATTGTCGCTCTCCCCAATCAACAGCCAGTTGCGCGCATTCGACAATCCATAAACACCAGATTGAGCCGGGACAAAATTACGCACAGTCGCTGCGTTAAAGGCCCGGGGCGTCATCTGGTCAAACGGCAACGGTAGCTCGTTTAGCGGTTCGCTTGAGCTGCATTTTCTTATGTCTCGGGTCGGCGGCAATCAGGTGCCGCACCTGGTCAGACATCTCGCGCCAGTGGCTGATAAAGTAGCCCGCCGACGGATTCGACATCACTTCAGCCCTCTGTTCTTCGATGATCTGAACGATCGTCAGAGTCTCGGTGCGGGTCGGCTCGGGTTGGGTTGCGGCCAGTGCCGTAAACGCTGCGGCAACGCGGTCAAACTCCGCGTTCACTGTTGGCTTGATTTGCTCAGCCCATTCGATTTGGTTAGGTGTACCAGTCATGATCTTTATGTTTCGTTCTTGCGGACTTGAGCAACCCCTGCGAGCGCTTTTACTGCAACTTTCAGGATAACAAGTCGACCGGATAAACTCTCGTTCTCCAAGGCCCGACCGTTCTCCCATTAACCAATATCAGTTAATATTCCTTGCTTGTCAATCTCGCACTATGCAACCGTTGAGGTAGAAGTTTACTGAATTCAGTTAAGTTATTTTCGGAGTAGCCCTGTGGATGTTTCATTATTGATCCGGCAAAAGCTGGAGGAATTGAGTCTCGACCAGAAAGACCTCGCCCTAGCTGCCGGGGTCACAGAGTCCTACATCTCACAACTTCTTGCGCGCAAGAAGCTTCCTCCTGCCCCGGGCCGAAGCGAAATCTACGAAAAGATTGAGTCTTTCCTCAAATTCCCCGATGGCGAATTGACACGCCTTGCCGAAGTGCAACGGCTGCTGGAGTTAAAGCGCCGGGCCGGAGAAGCACCTCAGCCCCTCAACGAGCGCAAAAGAGAAGTCCTCCTCAGCAAATGCAGCGATACCAACAGAGAAGATTTGAAGCGCATTTTCGACAAAGATGCCTTTGGTGAGGTCGAACGGCTCATCACTCAAACGATCGACTCGCTGCTTCGGCGAGACGAGGACATCGAAACCGGTCTTCGATCCTGGCATCTCGATCTGAAAACCTTCTCCCTCAACCTCGTCTTGTCTGGCGGCAAGAAACACTTTCAGTTCATCGAAATTACCGATAACCGCATCGAACCTGGCTTCGAGCAATTCCGCCGCGACAAATCCTTAAGCGGCGACATCACCGAAGAAGAATTCGATTTTCTCAAGGGCCTTCGATTCCAGAACCGCCGCCCAACCGCCATCTACTACTACCGCGCACTCCAGATTTTGCGCGACCCCTTGCATTTCAAAGAAAGCAGTTCCCAATGAGCGACACATCCAGAGTCCGCAAGATTGCCTTTGTCGGCGATCATCTTCCCCGCAAGTGTGGCATTGCCACTTTCACCTCCGATATTCTTGCCGCCGTGGCTTCCGCTTACCCGCAAAGCCAATGCCTCTGTGTCTCGGTGAATGACCTCAAGGCTGGCTACGAGTACCCGGAAGTAGTACGCTTCGAAATCGAAGAGCAAGACCTGTCTTCCTATCTGCGTGCCGCCGATTTCCTCAACATCAGCGAAGTCGACATTGTCTGCCTGCAACATGAATTCGGCATCTTCGGCGGCCCTGCCGGTGGCTACATCCTCGCCTTCCTGCGTGCTTTGCGCATGCCTATAGTGACGACGCTCCACACCGTTCTCCTCGACCCTCGCCCAGACCAGCGCCGTGTCATGCAGGAGATCATCACCCTTTCGGCAAGAGTTGTCGTAATGGCCGAACGCGGCAGAAAGATGCTTCAGGAGGTGTATGAAGCACCACCGGGAAAAATCGATTTAATCGCTCACGGAATCCCCGACGTTGGTTTTGTCGATCCCACTTACTTCAAAGATCAGTTTGGTGTAGAAGGAAAAACAGTCTTACTCACCTTTGGTCTTCTCTCACCAAACAAAGGCATTGAGTACGTCCTAAATGCACTCCCTCAGATCCTCGAGTCATTCCCGGACGTCGTCTACATCGTCCTCGGAGCAACCCATCCCAACGAGCTGCGCGAGCACGGCGAGGCCTACCGGCTCAGCCTCGAAATCCTGGCCAAAAAGCTCAAGATCGAGAAGAGTGTCATCTTTTACAACCAGTTTGTCGAGATGGAAACACTCACTGAATTCATCGGTGCCGCCGACTTATACGTCACTCCCTACCTCAACGAGGCACAGATCACCTCAGGCACACTCGCCTACACATTTGGTTCTGGCAAAGCCGTTGTCTCCACCCCCTACTGGCATGCTGCCGAACTGCTGGCCGACGATCGGGGCGTCCTCGTCCCCTTTGCCGATTCCGCTGCCATGGGCCGCGAAATTGTCGCGCTCCTGTCCGATGATTCCCGGCGCCACTCCATCCGCAAGAACGCCTATCGCATGGGCCGGGAAATGGTCTGGAGCCACGTGGCCCAGCTCTACATGCGCTCCTTCGAATCGTCCCGGTCCAGTGAGGCGGTTCTCTCCAGAAAATCCCTCGTCACCAAGACTCTCGATCAACGCCCAAGACACCTTCCCGAACTCAAGCTCGATCATCTCTTCCGCATGACAGACTCCACCGGCGTCTTCCAGCATGCTATCTTCACCGTTCCGAATTTCTCCGAAGGCTATTGCATTGACGATAACGCCAGAGCCTTCATCCTCGCCGTCCTGCTAGAAGATCTCGGCGAGGATGCCAGTATGCTCAACGGCCTGGCCACCACCTGCATCGCCTTCATGCAATATGCCTTTGACCCTGCTACCAAACGCTTCCACAACCACATGAGC
>CANGVB010000555.1 GCA_947456995.1 Bryobacteraceae bacterium
CGGGTGGATCTTGTAGGGGCTGAGTTCTTCCATCGGTGCCGGGCTGCTGGTGACGTCAAACGCCAGCAATTTTGCATGCTGCCATTCTGTAATCGGTTCAACAAAGGGCCCGGTAGAGAACTCGCAATAGCGGATCGCCCCCGGGCCTGTGCCTTCAATCCGCGCTCGAATCGGATAGGCGATTCCGAGCTTAAAAATAAGATCCGTAGGTGCTGGCAATTCCGGAAAGGCGATTACTTCGGGCCAAACGCGATCTGGAGGAGCTTGAATCTCGACGCTGGTAATCACTTTGAAGACCTCGATTGGTTGCTCGGTATAGTGATCTGGAATTGCAGCAAGCGGGCAGATGGTCATCATTGCCCCAGCTATGATCATCGAGTGCTTAGCTATTTGTTGAGGGCCAGGCCGAATGATCTCCCGAGCAACTAGCACGCCAATCATCGCGATCGGTACTGCGATAGGAATGCACATCACCAGACAAACCAGGCCTTCAAATCCGATAGCAAGCAACCCCGCGCCCGTTATTCCCATGGCCAGCAGCGATGATTTTACGTAATAGCCCAAGCTCCGTGTTTTGGGAATAGACACCAGCAGTGTTGTGATGAGGCCCTTGCAGAAAGGTACAGCCAGAAAGACTCCCCACCCATAAGACCCGAGTGTGGCAATCGAGAACCACACAGTAAGGCCCGCGCAGATTGCAGCTATTCCAGCCGCCCCAAGCAGCGAAGTCATGGAGTCTTCTTCGAGAACGCTCAGCCAGCCACCCGATCCTCGGGCTGTAGGTTTTTGCTCAAATTCGGAAGCTGCGACGAGGAACGCAAAGAAAATCAGGTTCACCACCGGCAGAAAAAAGAGAACGGATAGCCAGGGATGGAGCCGCAGCGTCCGAAGCCGTCGAACGGTAAGCCAGATCCCAAGCGCGATAAAGGGAATGGAAACGGCTGCGAGTGTAAGCGCAAAATTTCGTTCTGTGCCTGACAGAGAAAACAGTTTGAGGTTCAGGGGTGACCAGTAAATGAATGCAGACCACGGCCGGCCAAACCACCCGGCCACCAGCGCATCAATCGCAAACTTCACCACCACCAGAAGCACGCCGCAAAACAGGTACGAAAAACGACCAATAGGCTGCATGGCGTGAGCATAGCACTGGCAGATACCATATAAAGTTGGAACCCTTTCAATTTGAACTTGAAGCCGTCTGCCCAGACACCGGAGCCCGCGCCGGTAAGCTCCACACTCCCCACGGCACAATCCCCACCCCCATCTTCATGCCCGTCGGCACCCAGGCCAGCGTCAAGGGCGTCATGCCCCGCGATATCGAAGACGATATCGACGCCCCCATCATCCTCTCCAATACCTACCATCTCTTCCTGCGCCCCGGCCACGAAACCGTAAAAGCCCTCGGTGGCCTCCACAAATTCATGAACTGGCCCCGCGCCATCCTCACCGATAGCGGCGGCTTCCAGGTCTTCAGCCTCAGCGAACTCCGCAAAGTCCGCGAAGAAGGCGTCGAGTTCCAAAGCCACCTCAACGGCGATCGCCACGTCTTCACTCCCGAAAGCACCGTCGACGTCCAGCTAGCCCTCGGCAGCGACATCATGATGGTGCTCGACGAGTGCACCGAATACCCCGCCACCTACGAGCGCGCCCGCCAAAGCATGGAGATGACCACCCGCTGGGCCCGCCGTGCCTTCGATCATTACCGTGGCCCCCGCGCAGAATCCGAACAAAACCACGCACTTTTTCCTATTGTTCAAGGCGGAATGTACCAGGACTTGCGCATAGCCTCAGCCGAATCCTTGCTGGAACTAAACGCATACGGCTATGCCATCGGCGGCTTGAGCGTAGGCGAGCCACGTCCCGACAGTCTCGCCATGACCGAAGTCGTTGCCCCGATGCTCCCTGCCCACAAGCCCCGCTACGTCATGGGTGTCGGCCTACCCGAAGAATTGCCCGAATATGTGGCGCGTGGCGTAGACATGATGGATTGCGTGATGCCCAGCCGCAACGCCCGCAACGGCTGCCTCTTTACCAGTCAGGGCCGCATCATCATCAAGAACGCCAGGTTCAAAGACGACCCCTCACCCCTCGATCCCAATTGTTCCTGCTATGCCTGCAAAAACTTTTCCAGGGCCTATCTTCGCCATTTGTTCTTGGCCCAGGAGATTCTTTTTTCAACTTTGGCCACAATTCACAACTTACGGTATTACCTTGACATCATGCGCACCATGCGGGGTAGTATTCTGAATGGGAGATTTCCACAGTTTTTAGCAGAGATGCGCTCCGGCGCAAAACGTGAATCCACGGAATGATCGAAAAAGACTGTAGAATCTTTTAGGAAGACCCCGGAATACCAATCGTGACAATGCCAGCCCTGTTTTTGCAGGCTTCTCCAAATCAGATGCTCGGATTCTTGCCAATCGTGGCAATGTTCGGAATCATGTATTTTCTTGTTCTGCTCCCTGCCCAACGGCAGCGAAAGCAGGTCAAGGAGATGCTGGCCAATCTGAAAAATGGAGACGAGGTAGTCACCAACGGGGGAATCATCGGAACAATTGTTTCGATCAATAGCGAGGATCAGACCCTCGTGATCCGGATCAAACCCGACGGCGTCAAGCTGCGGTTTGCCCGGCAAAGTGTTGCCAGTGTCATCTTGCCAGAAGGCGGAGACGCTAAATAGTTAGCTCACCGGCGCCGTCAAAGAATGGCGAGTGGGAATTCAAGCAGGAAGGTTTTCGTAATGGATAGAAGTTTGTGGATCAAGATTGCGTCGATTGTGGGCGTAACCTTGGTGTGTCTCTACGGCATTGTCGGGATTCCCAAGAATCAGAAGGAGTTGGTCGACAACTTCAATAGCAACATCAAGCTGGGTCTCGATCTGAAGGGCGGCAGCCAGTTGGTGCTGCAGGTTCAGGTTCAGGACGCATTCAAGGCAGAAGCAGACCAGCTCATCGACCGCATCAAGACCGAGTTGAAGACAGCCGCCATCGACTACGGATCCTTCGACCGCAATGAGCCCGGCAACATCGAAGATGCCGACAAGATCGAAATCGTCGGTAAAGGCATCCCAATCAACAAAACTGGGGATTTCCGCCGTCTGATCAACGAACGCTTCCCCGACTGGAACATCACCAGCACCTCCAGCACAGATTACAAGATGACGCTCAAGACAACGGCTGCGCTCGACCTGCGCAAGAAGACCGTTGCCAGCGCCATCCGCACCATCGAGAGCCGCATCAACGGCCTCGGCCTTGCCGAAGCAAGCGTCCAGCAGCGCGGTGCGGCCGAGACCGTCCCCGAGATCCTCATCCAGATGCCCGGCGTAGACGATCCTGCCCGCATCAAGCAGATCCTCCAGACTGCCGCCCTGCTTGAACTCTACGAAGTTCAGGAAGGCCCCTTCGCAACCCGCGATCAGATGCTCAGCCAGTTCAACGGCATTCTGCCCCCA
>CANGVB010000556.1 GCA_947456995.1 Bryobacteraceae bacterium
GATGCTTCTGGTGGAGCAGTGCAAGGCGGGTCGGTAAAGATCCTGAACCAGTCGACGGGCCAGGGTCGCAGCGCAGAGACCGATAGTTCGGGCTCCTTCACTATGCCCGGCCTGGCTCCTGGTCTCTACACGTTGACACTCCAGGCTGTTGGCTTCAAGACCTATGAAGAGAGCAGCCTGCGCTTGAGCACTGGAGAATCGCGTGATATCTCAATCTCGCTTCAAGTTGGCCAGGTGGAGGAACGGGTAGAGGTGACAGCAGAGGCCGTGCAGCTTGCAGTTAAGAGCGAGGCAAGGTTGTCAGAGAACTTCACCCAGAGCCAGCTTGTGGACTTGCCAGTGCCGCAGCGGGATGTGTTTGGCTTACCGAAGCTGAACGCTGGTGCGACTGCTATTCCAGGAGCAGCCTCATCCACCAAGCTCTCCAATTCACCGGTCATCACGGTTAACGGCAATCGATACCGGGGTAACGAATATGTGCTCGACGGGGCGATCAATGTGAACCCGAACAACACAGGAGAGCCCGCTATCGTGCCGACGCTTGATTCCGTAGAAGAGGTGCAAGTACAGACAGGGAACTTTTCGAGCGAGTTCGGACGTGGCAACGGCAGTGTAGTGAACCTCCGCACGAAGTCTGGCACCAACGAAGTGCATGGACGGCTCTGGGGTTATCACCGCAACACCTCGCTCAACGCGCGAAACTTTTTTGCCCCAACCCGGCCGCAACTGATCTACAACCAATTCGGCGGTAACGCCGGGGGGCCAGTTATCAAGAACCGCACCTTTTTCTTTGGCTCTTTTGAAGGGACGCGTAATGCTGTAAGCACTGCGCAGGTCTTTCAGGTTGAGACGCCAGAGTTTCGTAATTATGTTCGCGGCCTCAACCCGAACAGCATTGCTTCGCGCCTGTTGACAGACTTTCCAGCGCCCACGCCACTAGCGGGTTCTGGCACGCGCAAGTATGCGGATCAAGTGGATCTGGCCACACCCGGGGGCCTGATTCCCGCACTCGGCCGCAGCTCTACCAATCTCAAGGACTACATCCGCTTTAATCAGTGGCTTGCCAAGCTGGACCATTCTTTTCATGAGGGCCGCGACAGGCTCACCTTTCGCTGGATCGACGAAGGTCAGGCCAATAATGGCGGCACGTCATCGAGCCGCAGTGTATTGGGACGTGCAATTCGTGGCAGCCGTGGCGCATTTGATGGAGCCTTTGGAAACGGGAACCTGGGCTACACCAAAGTTTTTACACGTCTGGTAAACGACGCCCGATTCTCGTTTCAAACAATTCGCACAGCTACAGGCAATCCGAAGGCTGTAGTGCCCGAGATCGCGATTACCGGGCTTGCGGCCAACTTCGGCGATGTATTCCAGAACGAGACCAGACTGCGTACTTATGAGTTGCGTAACACCACTTCCTATCAGCGAGGCCAGCACCTGATTCGCTTTGGTGGTGAGTTCCGCCACATCTTCAAGGGCCTGTCGATTGCGCCTCCTACTGCGGGAACTTTCAACTTCAACAACCTCACCGATTTCGCAAACGACCGACCCTTCCGGCAAACCCTCACGGTGAATCCAGGCACCGGGCAGCCGACAAATTTCCCGCGCTATTTTGGCGTGCGCGAGATTGGTCTCTTCATACAGGACGACTGGAGAATCTCACCCAAGCTGAGCGCGAATTTTGGACTGCGCTACAACTACTTTGGAGACCCGCAAGAGCGCGACGGAATTCTCTCTTCGATTGTCTTCGGCCAGGGCAACAACTATTACGACCGGCTGGCAAGCGCCTCGCTCACCAGAGTCGAACGTCTATACCTCCCGCAGCGAATGAATTTCGCACCACGTGGCGGCATTGCTTATGACTTGAAGGGAGATGGCAAGCTAGTCATGCGCGCGGGTGGAGGCCTGGCCTATCAGCCGCACCATGGGCAGTCTGTTGGCGGCGCACGCGCTTTGCCACCCGATGCGGTGCAAGGCATTCTGCAACCCAACGTGGGCATTGGCACTACGATTCGATACGGCATCCCTGTGCCTTTTAATCCGGAATTTGCCACAGGCGTTAGTGCGAGAGGGGGCGTGCGCCCGACTGGCTTTGTTGTAAACCCCGATCTGAAGACTCAGTACACCATCAACTGGTTTGCCAATATCCAGCGCAAGCTCTTCTCGTCCTGGGTGGGCGAAATTGGCTATGTCGCAACACGCGGGGTAAACCTCGAAAGAATCGACGACATCAACCGCTTTGCCGGCGATCTTCTGGATGGCCGTGAAGACCGCATCAATCCCAATTTCGGCCCTCTGCTTTTTGTCTCAAACGGAGTGACTTCCAGCTATCACGGGATGACGCTGGAAGTGCGGCGGCCGATGCTGCGGGGGCTCTCGCTGCAGGTGAATTATCGTTGGTCGAAGTGGCTGGATAACTCTTCTGACACTTCAACCGGGCAGTTTGCAGACAATGCGGAACCTGGGAAGGGAGCACAGGATGTCAGCCGCTTAGACCTGGAGCGCTCCCGATCGATGTTCGACATTCCGCATCGCTTTACGGGGATGTTGATCTGGGCGCCTTCCACTGCCTTCTCCTCGAAATGGATTCAGCAACTGGCCAATGGCTGGCAAGTCTCGACGATCTTTGGGGCCCAAAGCGGCCGGCCTTTTTCGGTGTGGACCAATGCATCGTTTCAAGCGGGAGGGGACTTCAATGCTGACGGTGGAGGCGGGGCTGTGGGCGGCGGTTTCTATGATCGCCCTGACGCTCCAGCAAGCGGCGTGCTTCGTAGCTATAGCAAGCAGGAATTCCTGAGTGGAATCTTTCAAGTGAATGATTTTCCAAAGCCTGTTCGCGGTAGCAATGGTGCGCTGGGGCGCAACACATTCCGGGGTCCTCGACAGTTCACCAATGATGTCGCTCTAACTCGCAGCTTCCGGCTTGGTGAAAAACGGGCGCTGCAGTTTCGTGCAGAGGGCTTCAATCTATTCAACACGGTCGGCCTTGCGCTGCCAAACAGCGATCTATCGGTGCCCGGTGCATTTGGTAAATCGACAACAGCATTCGATCCGAGGCAAATCCAGCTAGGGCTTCGCCTCCAATTTTGATAAGGATAAGAACATGATTCGCATATTGATTGCCGGTTTCGCGCTGCTGCCTCTGCTGGCAGCCCAATCCAATTACCCGCCGGTGCAGAGCCTGATCGAGCGGTCGAAGTCTGCGATGAATCGGACGGCGAGAGTGCCTCTGGCAGAGGATCCCGCTGGGCACACACCCAATTTTGTGCGGGCACTTTCACTCACGCCCAAAGCTCAGAAGCCAATGGCAGATCTCTTTGAAACCATGATTTATCAGGGGAGCGTCGAGCCAGAACTGAAGCTGGCGATTGGTCTGCGCATCGCCCAGATCTACAACAGCCCTTACCTCGCGGTGCATACCGAGCGCCGTCTGCGATCGACTGA
>CANGVB010000557.1 GCA_947456995.1 Bryobacteraceae bacterium
GATCAGCGCCTCCCAACTCAGGCCAACCAGGTCTTGGCCGCATCACTCAAAAACGCAAAGCCCACCGCCGCCGAATGGTCCCGCGCCGCAATTCTCACAGACTCGATTGCCTCTCTCCCCGAAGGCGAAGTACTCCACCGCAAAGCTCTTGCACTCGAAACAAACAATTTCAATTTCTCAAACAACCTCGCTTTCAACCTCATCCGTCAAAACCGGTCGAGCGAAGCCGAACAGATCTTACGTGAGATCCTCCGAGCCAAACCCACCCACGAGCTCGCCCGCAACAATCTCGCCAAGCTCTACGCCTCCCATCTCAACCAGCCCGAAGAAGCCCTCCTCCACTGGAAGGCCATCAGCGGCCCAGCCGCCGCCCACAACAATCTCGCAGCCGCATACATCGAACTCGGTAAATGGACCGAAGCCAAGATTGAGCTGGAAAAAGCTCTCGCCCTCCGCTTCCAATTTCCTGAAGCACTGCAAAATCTCCAAATCGTTGCCGCCCGTACCGGTGGTACTGTAGAACTCAATCTGGACCGCGACAAGAAGCAGTCCGGCCTGTCAAAATTAACCAGGGCCCTTCGTCACGTTTTTGTTAGCGAAGACGACGGAGCCCAAAAGTCGAATCACCATAGGAGTCGTTCATGAATTTTCAATCCTTCGTTTCCCAGGCACAGTCCTTTGCAAAGAAGTTGTGGCAGGATGAAGCTGGCCAGGACTTGGTCGAATACGCTCTCATCGTAGCCGCTGTTGGTCTCGCTCTCATCACCACCGTTAATCAGTTAACTCAGGCTGTCGTCAGCTTGTACCAGAGCATGACTCAGGGTCTTGGCTCTATCGGTACCGCTCAATAGCTTCGGACACTAAGTCACTTGTCCCCGACTCTTCGCCGCTGGCTCGCCCCCGACATCGCCTTGATCTTGTCGGTGGTCACGATGGCATATTGCCTGTTCTCATTCAACGGGATGCAGCTGCTATTCCGCGACGCAGATAGCGGCTGGCATATTCGAAATGGCGAGCGCGTCCTCGCCACTGGTGCCGTCCCCTTTACTGAACCCTACTCTTGGTCCAAACCAGGCGAAGCCTGGTTTGCCTGGGAATGGCTCGCAGACTGCATAATGGCGCAGGCTCACCTGTGGGATGGTCCACGAGGAGTATTTTTCCTCTACCTGGTCGTGATCGGAATTGTCACTTGGCTCTGGTTCCAACTGGTCTGGATGCAGGGCACATGGTTTTTACTTGGTGCTGTTTCCATGTGGATGATGCTGAACACTACTAACATTCACTGGCTGGCTCGTCCCCACCTTTTCGGGTGGGTTTTCCTGTTGCTGGTGGTGCTTGCCGCAGAACGTGCCCCCCAGCGCATCGACTGGAAGCACATCCTGCTTGTCGCCATTGGCGGCGCACTCTGGGCAAACATCCACGCTAGCTTCTTCCTGGGCGGGGGAATCTTCATCCTCTACGCAGCAGACCGCTGGTTGCATTCTGATTTGAGCTGGAAGCCGCTCGCCGCCTGGGGCACTACGGCATTCCTCGCCAGTCTCGTCAACCCATACGGCTGGCACGTCCATGAGCACATCTTTCACTATCTCCGCGACAAAGAACTCATCTCCCGCATCGGAGAATTCCAAACCTTCAACTTCCACCTCGATGGAGCAGAGCCCCTCGTCGTAACCCTCGTTGTAGTGGCTGCTGGAATCACACTCAACCTGCTCGAAGGCCGGGTTGCCAGATCCATCCTTTGCCTTGTCTTGTTTGTCGGGGCGCTTCGTTCCGCTCGCGGCCTCCCGCTCCTCGCCCTTGTCGCCCTCCCAATTGCTTTAGGCGCAATCTGCCGTGCTCTGGAATCCTCCAAAACCCTCCCGGCTAAGCTCGCCAAATTCCGCGACGACTTTGTCGCCTACAATCGCAATCTCACCAAGCTCGATGTCTCGCTTGGCGGATTGGCTTTAGCCCCGCTCGCTCCTGCTCTCTTCCTCTTTCTCATTCACTCACCGCTCTTCTCCAAGCCAGCCGGCTTCTCCGAAGAAACCTTCCCGGTCGAGATCGCAGCCCAGGTCGAAAAGCTCCCCGCAGACGCTCGCATCTATTCCAGTGACAGTTTTGGTGGCTACATGATCTACCGCTTCGCCGGCAAGCGAAAGGTCTTCTTCGATGGGCGAAGCGACTATTACGGTTCAGACTTCATGAAGGACTACCTGGTGATTCCCGAAGTCAAAGCCGGATGGGAAAAGCAATGGAATCGTTGGAATTTTACTCACGCGCTTGTCCCCGTCGGCAGCGCCCTCGCCGACCGTCTTCCCCTCAAGGGCTGGCGTGAAATTGGCAAAGACCAAACCGCAATCCTCTTTGAGAAGGGCCCACAATAAATGGACCGTCAAAAACTCTTGATGATCTTCGGAGGAGCCTGGCTCTCAGCTGCACTGCTCACCTGGTTTCTCTACTCCGCAACTTCTTCAGCCAAGCAAACCAAACTCGTACGCGTTCAGGCTGCCTCGCGTGATCTATCTGCTGGAACCAGGCTTCGCAAAGGCGACCTGAAAATGGTTGAAGTCCCAGAGCGAGAACAACCACGCGGCGTCTTTGCCGACGAGAAAATCCTCCTCGACAAAACCCTGCTCTTCCCTGTCTCCTTCAACGAACCCGTCACCCAAAACAAGCTCGCGGCCATGGGCGGTGCTGAAGGCGTCGCTGCCACCATCCCGCAAGGCAAGCGTGCCATCAGCGTCCAGGTTACCGATTCCACCAGCGCCGCCGGCCTCATCCTGCCGCGCTCTCACGTCGACGTTGTCTTTACCAGAACCGGTTCCATGACCGAAGCTCTCAGCAAAGTAATTCTCGAAGACATCACAGTGCTCAGCGTTGGCCGCAATACTGAAATCGCCACTACCGATCCCAAAGCCGCCGCTGCCGCTGCCGCCGCTCCCAGCGTAAACGCCACCGCTCAGCGCGCCGTCACTCTGCTGGTCACTCCAGAGGAATCCGCCAAACTCGAACTCGCCAAGAACAACGGCAAGATCGGCCTTGTCCTCCGCAATCCCCTGGACTCCTCCAAAATCAATCAGGAACAACCCATCTACGCCGACGCTCTCGATCCCTACCTTGGCGCAAGAAAAGAACGCATGGCCAAGCTGGGCCAAAATCCAAACTTGCCCAACATGGCTCGCACCGTCAACGACGACAAAACCTGGAACAATCTAACCGGTCAAAAAGACTCAAAGAAACCCAGTCAAAAAGATACCGATCCACCCAAGCCTCCACAAAAAATCGTCGACGTTTTCCGCGGCGAAAAGCATGTGCAAGAGGTGTTTGAAAAGACCAAATGAACAACACAATTGCCCTGATGGCATGCGTCGCCCTTGTTGTTTCCGCGCAAACCACACCCAACATCATCAAGCTCACCATCGGCCAGGGAGAGCTGGTTTCTTTCCAGCAGGACATCTCCAA
>CANGVB010000558.1 GCA_947456995.1 Bryobacteraceae bacterium
CTGCTCAGGCTCTCGGGTGTGGTTAACAGAAGATGTGGCTTGAGCTTGTTCATCTTCTGCCGGTCGCTAAGCGAAGTGTCCCCTGTGCGCGTTTCCTGGCGAATCCGCTGGGCTGCCGGCAGGCTCTGATTCAAGGCCTCAAGCGGCGCTCTGAGATTGCGATCGATATCCCGGTTGAGGCTTCGTAGCGGAGAAACATAAACCACGTAAGTGGCATTCTCGAGCTTGTTTTTCGACGCAAGCTTCCCCAATGCCGAAAGCGCGCTCAGAAAAGCCGCCAGGGTCTTGCCACTCCCGGTAGGTGCAAGTATTAGCGTGTTCTCCGACTTGAGCGTGTGCGGCAGTGCCAGCTTTTGGATCTCGCTGAAGCCGGGAAAGCGCTTAGCAAACCATTCAGCCAATGGCGGATAAAGCCTATTGCGCAAGCGAACGCTCATAGAGCTCCTTCACTTGATCGAGCGTATCGGCATCCTCAGCCTTCTTGTCTTTGCGCCATCTTAAGATACGGGGAAACCGCAAAGCAAAACCGCTCTTATGTCGCGGGCTTTTCTGCAAGCCGTCAAAGGCTACTTCCAAAACTACTTGCGGCTCAACCAGCGTTACTCTTCCATATCGCTCTTTGGCAATCGATCGAAAGACCTTCGTCAACTCGCGAATTTCATCATCTGTAAGGCCTGAATACGCCTTGCCAACATTCAGAAAGCGCTCGCCGTCCCGCACGGCAAAAGTGTAATCGCTGAGCATCGTGGCACGTCTCCCAGTGCCCTGCTCTGCTGCAGTCACTACAACATCGAGACTGGCATAAGCGCGCTTCACCTTGAGCCAGTTCGAACTGCGCCGGCCCGATTCATAAAGACTTCCTGCACGCTTGAGCAGAAGCCCTTCGTTACCTCGACTGCGAGCCTGCTGAAAAGTCTCCTCGATGTTCTCAGCCATGTCCACCCGCCGCTGGGCAGATATCAGCAGCGGCAAGGACTTGCCCTCAAAAAGAGCCTCCAGCCGCTGCCGCCGTAGCTCAATCGGCATGTCCAGCAAAAGTTCTTTGTCCCGGTACAAAAGGTCGTAACCAATAAAGGCAACCGGAACCTCAGCGATCAACTTTTCGCTCACCTTCTTGCGTGCCAGCCGCGTTTGCAGCACCGTGAAATTGAGGGCACGGTCATTCTGCCAGGCCAGCACTTCTCCGTCCACAATGCCGCTACCACCAATGTTGGCAAAGGCAGCAGCAATCTCAGGGAAGGCCTTTGTTGTGTCTTCCAAACCTCGGGTGAAAATAGCCACCTTGCCGTGTTCAAAGTGAACCTGGCTTCGAATGCCGTCGAATTTGTCCTCTACAAACCAGTCGTTTGCCGCTGGCAATTCAGCGGCTTCATCGAAAGACCGGGCCAGCATAAACTCCATTGGATGAAAGAGCCGCGCCTCGAGTGTATGCAGGAGATTTTGTCTTGCGCAGACAGCAACCTCCGAAAGATCTCCGGCCCGATTGGACGCAGCGCGCACGGCAGCCAGGCTCACGCCACAAGATTCGGCAATCGCTTCTTCCACCAACTTCTGCTGCAAACCAATGCGGAAACTACCAGTAATCACTTTGAGAAAGTACTTTGTGGTAAGCCGATTCTGCCGGCGTACCGCCTCAGCCAAAATCGCTGCTTTGTCTTCAGCCCGGCGAGCCGCAAACAACCGCATGTAGCAAGCCTCGGCGGCTTCCAGACTCATGGGAGTATCCGTAGTTTTGCCATGCAAAAGCAGACTGATCGTCTCGCTGGTATCACCAACTTCGCGCTGACAAAAGCGAAACAGCTCGGCGTCAACGCCAGTAGCCAGCAAGGCCGCATCCCGCAGCACTGATCGGCCGATACTCAACTTCTTCTCGCCAACACCCGAAACCGGCTGCCCGCTCATGAAACCAACAGCACGCCTCAAATCGGCATTGCTTTGCTCGCTCAGCCAGACGGCCAAAAGCTTCACCTTGCGATTCCTGCTTGAGGTGTTGCCAATCTGATCGAGAATTCGTGCCAGTTCGTCCATCGAGCCGTTCATTCTGCCTGGATCGACTCCTCTTCGGAATTTCGCAGGCGAGCACTTGCCGGTGCCGAAGCATCAAAGCCCCGGTCTCGCAGTTGACGGGCAAAGATTTCGGTATAGCCGTGGATCACATCGATTTTCTTTGCCCCGGATCGCTGCACCATCTCCAGCAATTCATCAAATCCGCCGTGGTCGCTGTATGGAATCAACTTCTCGGCACCAGATCGCAATCGCGCATTGTCCAGTTGGGCCCAGCCAGAGACATATGCCACTCGAATATTCTTGCCAGCAGATTCCAACTGCCTCCGCATGCCCGGCACCACAACCAGCGCCTTCCCCTCAATTTCACGAGCGTCATAGGCTCCCCATCCTGGAAACTGAAAACCGTTCGACTCATACACCGGAATGTACTTCGCAATCGCCCCATGCACGGCTGTTGGAATTCCCGCCTGCGTCAGGCAATGTACGATCTCCTGCCCGCGTCCCAGCGGATAGCCCATAAAGACAGGAGTTGCACCTTCGGCAAGGCATTCCCGCGCAAAATCGGCAATTTCCGCTTTTGCCTGCTCGCGAGATAAAAAATGAAAAATTGGTAATCCAAAAGTGGACTCTAGAATCAGGTGGTCGCACTCGATGATTTGCGTCTGCTGGCCACACAGAGGTGAACTCAGCTTAATGTCACCGGTGTAAACAATCCGTTCGTTTTTGTACTCGATCAGCAATTGCGCCGCCCCGAGAATGTGTCCAGCGGGGTAGCAGGTGATTCGTGCCCCCTTCCAGTCCCGGGATTGGCCATAGTCGAGCGGTTCTAGCGATTGCGCCACAGCACCAGTTCCAGGCCAACGCATCCTATAGATTTCAAGGGAGATACTGGTTCCGATCACGGTTTGGGAGTAGTAACGGGCGTGGTCACTGTGAGCGTGAGAGATCCAGGCTGCTGGTTTTGAAACCTGGGGGTCCAGCCACAAATCAATCTCAACGGCGTGGATTCCTTCGCTCGAATACTGAAGATTCATTAGCTTTGTTAATGTGATGCGCCCCAAATGCCTTTGACTGAAAATACAAGATCTCCGCGCACCTTGCGGCATCTCTTCATTCAAGGAATAAGATCAAGACAAAACCATGCCAACTCAGACTTTTCCGTCCTGGATGAAACTCGCTTTGGCCGCAGCCGGCTTCTACAACATCGTTTGGGGAGCCATTGTGATTTTCGCCCCAAACCTTTTCTTCGACCTTGCCGGTCTGGCTCGTCCTAACTACCCGGAGCTCTGGCAATGTATCGGCATGATTGTGGGAGTTTACGGCGTAGGTTACTGGATCGCCTCCAGCGACCCCGTTCGCCACTGGCCCATTGTCCTTGTCGGGCTGCTCGGTAAGATCCTCGGACCCATTGGCATGGTAAAGGCTCTA
>CANGVB010000559.1 GCA_947456995.1 Bryobacteraceae bacterium
GCCAGCTCTTTGCCCAGGCCTTGCCCAGCCTGCTCGAATTCACCTCTCCACGGGCCTGGGCCTTCGGCCTCATCGGCATTCATGAATATCTGCGCCGCCTCAGCGGCGATAGTCAGGTAAACCAGACTCGCGAACTTCTAACCCGGCGATTGATGGAGCTCTATCGCGAACACAACCACCAGGATTGGCGTTGGTTTGAAGCCGAGTTGTCTTACGATAATGCCAAGTTGGCTCACGCCCTCATCGTCAGCGGCAAGGGCATGGGCGAGCCGGCAATTCTCGAAACCGGCCTTGAAGCTCTCCGCTGGCTTGTCGAGATGCAAGTCTCAGAGCAGGGCCACTTCCGCCCCATCGGCAGCAATGGCTTCTATCGAAAAGGCAGCGAGCGAGCCCACTTCGATCAACAGCCGATCGAGGCTCAGGCCACCATCTCCGCCTGCCTCGCCGCCTATCGAGCCACCGCAGACCTCTGGTGGTACGAACAAGCCCAGCGTGCCTTCGACTGGTTCATCGGCTGGAACGATCTCGGCCTCGAACTCTATTCCGCCGAAAGTGGCGGCTGTGGCGATGGTCTCCATATCGATCGTGTCAATGGCAATCAGGGCGCTGAATCCACCCTTGCCTTCCTCTTGTCTCTCGCCGAGATGAGACTCGCGCAGAACATGCTTACCAGCTTCAAGGTCCCGATTGCGAATGGAGTTTAGTGTCCACCATGCTACAGGTCAATGTCCGGCGTACCGCGACGGTCTTGTTACCCGATCCAACCCGGGTTCTGCTACGCGCCTTCATCCCCGGCGACGCCGAGCGAATCAGCGGAATCATCGTTCGTATTCTGAATCTCGATGAAGCAACCGTAGATACGCTACTCGCCTCCACCATTGCCGCTTTTGCCTCCCGCCACAAAGACCTGCAATCGCTCTTCAAAGAGCGCTTTCTCGAGGTCTGGGATTCCAAGCCCCCCGGCAATGAAATCACAGAATCACGTAAGTCCCTCATTGGCGCTTACTTTCTCTCTGAGTACTCAATTGAATCTGCTGCCCTCTTCAATCCCTCCATCGTTCCGCATCCAGACCAAAGCCTCGTCCCCGACGGCTGCCTCCGCTTCATCCTCAGTCTGCGAGCCACCGGCGAAGGTCACATCTCCTCCATCACCTTCCGCACGGGCATCCTGCAGGCCGATCAGCGCATCGAAATTGTCACCCCCACCGGGCTCCTCACCGAGCCCAAGCAAATCCCCAACGCCCTTTACGAAACACCGCTCTTCACCAGAAAACTCGCTGAGCTTGGCATCGACTGCAGCTTCACTCAGGCCGTAATGCGCCGCCTCGGCGCCTGGTTCACCCTGAAGGAAATCCGCCACAGCCTCGATACACAGTTGCACGTCCAGGACGACCTTCCAACCGCCAGCGGCATCTGGAGCCTCGTCAGATCCAATCACGAAGTGCAGTTCCAGCCAGACCAGGAGCTATCCGAGCGGATCCTCTTTCCCGCAACCCCCTCCCAGCGCAACGGCATCGAAGACGCCCGTTTCGTCCGCTTCGTCAACGAAGACGGCACTGCCAAATACTTCGCCACCTTCACCGCCTATGACGGCAAAGTGGTCATGCCCGAACTGGTAGAAACCGAAGACTTCCTCCGCTTCCGCTTCACCACCCTCAACGGCCCGGCCGCAATCAACAAAGGCATGGCCCTCTTCCCGCGCAAGATCCGCGGGCACTTTGCGATGCTCGGCCGCCAGGACAGCGAAAGCATCTCCCTCATGTACTCAGACAACGTTCATTTCTGGGATCTCCAGCAACCCCTCCTCCTGCCACGTTTCCCCTGGGAACTGGTGCAACTCGGCAACTGTGGCTCCCCGCTCGAAACCGAAGCCGGCTGGCTGGTCTTGAGTCACGGCGTCGGCCCCATGCGTGAATACGCAATCGGCGCCTTCCTGCTCGATCTCGAAGATCCCTCCAAAGTCATCGGCCGCCTCAGTCAACCTCTCCTTACTCCCAATCAGAATGAGCGTGAAGGCTACGTCCCCAACGTGGTCTACAGTTGCGGCGGCATCATCCACGGAGAAGACCTGATCCTGCCCTACGGAATGTCCGATCGCGCCACCGGCTTTGCCCTCATCCCGGTCAAAGAAATCCTCGCCGCTATGCAGCCCTGTCCCTGCTGAGACTTTGATGACAACTTGCTGATCTTTGCGAGAGGCATTCTTGCACGGGATAGATCTTAATGGAAGCTGAAGAGGTTCTACATGACTGAACAACGATTTTCCAAATGGCTGATTTTATGCCTGGCTCCCGTGCTTACAGTGCTTTTTGCTGTTGGCATGCGGTCCACCAGCGTCGGTGCGCAAGAGGTCTTGCGTTTCACCGGTTCCACAAATTCCCAGACGCTGGCTCTCAGTGCAGATGACAACCTGCTGGCCGTAGCCAATCCAGACAACAACAGCGTCACACTTTTTGACACGCGCGCAGGCGCAAACACCGTGCTTGCCGAAGTCCGCGTCGGCCAGGAACCAAACGGCGTCGCCGTCTCCCCCGATGGCACCCGCGTCTATGTCGCCAACACCATCAGCGGCACCGTAAGCGTAATCGCCGTCAATCGCACGGCCAATAGCTACGACTCGATCATTGCCACCATCCCCGTTGGCACAGAACCCTACGCCCTCGCCCTCACCCCCCGCGGCCGCAAGCTTTACGTAGCCAACTCCCGCTCAAACAATGTCTCGGTCATCGACACCGCAACCAACCGTGTCGTCAAGACCATCGACGGTGTCGGCTTTGAACCGCGCGGCATTGCCATCACCAACACCGGTGGCGAAGACAATCAGGAAACTGTCTACGTCACTCAGTTTCTGGCCCTCCCTGTCCCCGGCAAAATCGACGGCTTCGATGATTCCAAAACAGGCCGTGTCACCGCAATCTCAGCTTCCACCGATACCGTTGTCAGCGAGATCGTCCTACAGCCGATGTCCGACACTGGCTTCAAAGCTGCCGGCGATGCTCTCAAGAAAATCGCCCCACCCGCCACCATCACCGAAGCAGACCTCAAATTCATCACCGGTGCCTACCCCAATCAGCTGAACAACATCGCCATCCGTGGCCGCTACGCTTTTATACCCAACACAGGCGCTTCCCCCAACGGTCCGGTCCGCTTCGACGTCAACACCCAAAGCCTCGTCAGCGTGATCGATCTTGACCTCCGTCAGGACGCAGGGCAAACCATCAACATGCACCGCGCCGTCGCCCTTCAGACAGCAACTCCCAAACGCTTTCTCACCGTCCCCTGGGCCATGGCCCTCAAGAAAACCGCCAACGAAGGCTACGTAGTAAGTGCAGCCTCTAACGTCTTAGTAAAGCTCAAGTTCAATCCCAACACCGGAGCCACCACTGTTGAGAACGACCCCACCAGCCCCACC
>CANGVB010000560.1 GCA_947456995.1 Bryobacteraceae bacterium
GAGCTAACTCAGATTCAAGAATCGTAACTGCCTCGGCAAAGGCACCGCAACGCATCAGACTGGGGTAGCCGAAGACTTTATCTCCGGCCGAAAAGCGAGTGACACCGGCACCAGTCGATTCCACTATGCCCGCAAGCTCGCACCCGAGAGTGTAAGGAAACTGGATCGGCAACACTTGTCGCATGTAGCCCTCGCGGATCTTCCAGTCGACCGGATTGACACCTGCTGCTGCGACTCTTACCAGTACCTCGCTGGGCCCGGCTTGAGGCAAATTTGCCTGCTCGACTATAACTACTTCATTGCCACCATAGCGATGGATGCGCGCTGCCTTCATCATTCACATCCGATGCTTCGCAGGTGCCAAAAGATCCAAGATTGGCATTACCCTGAGCCGTCAGGGCTTCTTTGGCTTTGCCCCAGTATCTCTGGGGATGTCACGCGTCAGATTGCCCTTGGGCTGCGATTGCGATTCCTTTGGGATGTCGCGAACCGGACTTTCATTTACCAGTTCGGATTCCAGCGGTTCCGGAGTGTCGAAGGTGATGGAGGTGTCAGCACCGAACTTGCGGTAATTGCGGAATTCGATGTCGTTGCGAATGAGCAGGCGGCCTTCTCTCATTCGGACTTCGGCCCGGAGCGGCAAGAGATAGGTAGCGCCGCTGATGTCTGTGTAGTCATAATCCAATTGGTTTTTGGCAACCTGAACCGGGAAGCTAGCGGGCATGTCGAGGGCTTCCAGGGTGACTCGCATGATCATTCCGTTTGAGGCATCGGCATAAATCAATCCGGTGTAGGCGGGGCGGATGGTCATGGATTTTTCGTAAACAATGGCCCATTTGGAATTTGCCTGCTGCACGTTGTAGCGGATGACGTGGGTGCGTTTGGTGCGAAGTTTGCCCCAGCGCTCCCACTGAAAGGTGGCTTCTGTGTCACGCTCGAAGATCTCGCGCAGCATGTCGCCGAATTCTCCAGTGGAGGAGGCCCCACCCAGCTTCTCCCAGTCGATATCCTTGTATTGATTGTTGACGAAAAGAACCTTTTTCTCTTCTTTGCGCTGAAAATAGCTGAGCTTTGCCGTAATCGTATCGGCGCTCACCCAGTACTCCAACCCGGAAGGATCATAGAAACGGCGGGTCACCTGGGTGCAGAGGAAGTCGGGCAGCGTCTTGTCGTAGTTGAGTGCGTATTCGCGCAGTTCTTCGACGAGCTTGCGTTGTTCTGCCGGGCTGGGCGGTGGTATCAATTGCGCCACTGTTTGCTCTGCTGGAGCACTCGCAGGCTTGGCCACGGGAAGGGAAGCCGAAGCAGCAACCATCAGTTGGAGCTGGTCGTAGGTTTTGGGCCCCATGCCGCTGGCAAGCAAGTCTTCGATCCGACCCGGCGGCAACTGTTCGGTAAGAGCAACCTTTTTCAGGTATGTGGCCACCTGTGCATCGGGATGTTTCAGTCGAACCGAACTCTTGACAAAACTCACCAGTTGTTCGACAGTGAACTTGATTTGCGCTGTCGCCCCGAGGGCAAGCACCAGCATCGCGATCAACAAACGGCTCATATCTTAAGGATACGGCTTTGTATGGCCGGAGGTTTCAGAGGCGAGAATTTCCTCTAAGACTTTAAGCGCACGAACCGATATGTTCTGCTGATGTTAAGAAAGCTCTTGCTCGCGAGCGTCTGGATTCTGAGTTTGATTGCGCCTCTTCCGGTTCTGGGAATTTCTGGCGCAGGATGCACTGTAAACGTCACTGGAAACGTGGGTACGCCGTTGAGTGTGCTTTCGGGTTGTACGACGATCAGCGTCTTTCTAAATCCCAATATCAATTTCATTTCAGGCACACCGATGCCTCCAGGCTTGATCATTTCAAAATCTTCGAGCAGCGGCGGCAACGCTACCTGGCAGGTGGCTGGTACGCCTACCGATCCTGGATCTGGCACCGGTGTGTACACCTTTACCGATTCCAATCCCGGGACGGTAACGATGACAATAAACTTCAACATTCTCTCGCCTGTTGTCGTATCCGGGACTTTTCCTCAAGGCACCGCAGGCCGGCCCTTTCCTGCCACAAGTGTCACTGCCAGTGGAGGAAGCGGCAGTGGATATAGCTATTCCGTATCGGGAGGGAATCTCCCAACGGGCTTGAGTTTAGGCAGTAGCGGAGCAATTACGGGCACTTCCAGCGCTGCGGGCACCTTTAACTTTACGGTTCAGGCTACCGATTCCGGCAGTAATGTAGGCAGTGCCAACTTCAGCATCACCATCCAGCCCGCAGTGAGTATGAGTGCCCCTGCTGCGATCCAGAGAACAGTGGGCCAGGCGTTTAGCGCTTCCTACGCTGGCACTGGAGGGACAGCTCCATTAAGCTATTCGATTACGGCGGGTGCGCTGCCAGCCGGGGCGGCACTCAGCACCACTACGGCTGCGCTTACGGGTACTGCGAGTGCAGCCGCGTCCGGATCTTTCTCCGTTACCCTGACAGATGCCAATGGTTCGACGGCGACCCGTGCAGTCAACTTTACGATTTCTCCCTTGCCGGCCATCCAGATGGCTAGCCCCTCAGGGATTGTGGGTAGCGCCTATTCGCAGGCAATCAGCTTTACGGGTGCATTGTCTGCAGCCACTCTGAGTGCCGGTGCACTGCCCCCAGGGCTGGTTTTGAGCGGCGGCGGTACTGCTGTTTCGGGCAATCCCACAACTGCAGGCAGCTTCAATTTCACTTTGTCTGGAACTGACACAAATGGAGTGCAGGCAACAGCTTCTTTTTCGATCACGATTGCTGGGGCTATTAGCATCTCAACTTCCAGCTTGCCGAGCGCTACGCCAGGGCTGGCCTATACGGCAGCCGTTGCCGCTTCTGGCGGAACTGGGGCCATTACATTCAGCATCAGCGCGGGCGCTTTGCCGGCAGGACTCAGCATGAATTCCTCAGGCAATATCTCCGGGACGCCTACGGTTGCAGGTCTTTCTTCCTTCACTGTTTTGGCAACAGATTCGGTTAGCAATTCTGCCTCAAGAGCGTTGTCCATCCAGGTGAACGCTCCCGCAGTTGTGATCTCAACCGCGAGTCTCCCAACAGGCAGCATTGGTTCGGCCTATTCGGCAACGGTAAGCGCCACTGGCGGTTCGGGTCCTCTCACCTACAGTCTCAGCAGCGGAGCCTTACCGGCTGGCCTCAGTTTATCTTCCAGTGGTTCGATCACCGGTACGCCAACGATTGTCGGTAGCAGCAGTTTTACAGTATTGGCCGCCGATGCTTTCTCAAATTCGGCTTCGAGGTCTCTCTCGATTCAGGTTATCTCTCCTCTTAGCATCACTACGAACACGGCTCTTGCTCCAACCACGGTCGGAGCCCCAGTGTTGGTGCAGTTTCAGACCGCGGGTGGTACGGCTCCCTTCACCTGGTCGATCACAGGCCA
>CANGVB010000561.1 GCA_947456995.1 Bryobacteraceae bacterium
AATATCCCTCCGCCATGGAGATTGCCCCAACAAACTGAGTATTCGATCACAGACCGGGATGAAGGACAAGTCGAGGCCGGTGCAGTGAGTCTGGCGTTGCATCGAGAAAGGCTCACACCCAACCTCGTGATCGCATTTACCTATCTGCTTTTGTGTGTACTGATCATGGTGGCTTGGATCGGCGATCGAGAACGGCAAGAACTGCCATGGCTGGCTGCATATCTGGTTGCGGCCGCAATTCTGGATTCCACGAGAATTTGGTCTCTTTATCCAGACTCTTACCCGTTCGGGCCTGAGGGAGCCCCCTGGCTCTATTCCGGGATGAAGTCGACTACCTTTGCCTTATTTGCAACATTTCTGATTGTCCTGCTGCGGTTTCGCTTGTATTGCTTGCAGGCCATCGTTTGGCTGCTGTGGCTTAGTTTGCAGATTGTCTTTAACTGGCCGCAAGTCATGCCAGTTCCAACTTACTGGTTTAGTGCGCACCTTAACTTTGGACTGTTTACTGTGGTTACCGGAGCAGTCCTCATTGCGATCGCATGGGGAAGGTCGCGGCTGGAGAAGGATCCTCTTCCGAGGCAGGGCCTGTTGCTGGTGCTGCTGCTGATCCTACTGGAAAGGCTCGTCTGGGTTTATCGAAGAGGAACCGAAGTCAGCTTCGTATTTGCAGACTATCAATTCGAATTGCCAAGTTTGCTATCGCTGGCACTCACCACCGTGATCCTTGTATTCCTTTTGCGTGAAGTGATCGCTGACCGCCGGGAGAAAGAGCGGCTCAGCAGTGAGATGGCCGCAGGGCGTGCGGCGCAGATCTTCCTGTTAGGTGACGGCGCAGAGGGCAGGGCTGCAGGAGTAGAGGTTGTCTATGAGCCGGCAGCCGAGGTGGGCGGCGATTTTCATTGGAACCGGACGGCGCCCGATGGATCGCTGTTGCTGGTAGTGGGTGATGTAAGCGGCAAGGGGCTGAAGGCAGCCATGCTGGTATCGGCGGCGATCGGGATTCTGCGAAATGAGAAGTCTGATTCGCCCGGCGCTGTGTTGGCCGCTTTGAATGCAGGGCTCGTGGGGCACACCGGCGGCGGTTTTGTGACATGCTGCTGTGCGCGCTTTGAGGGTGATGGCCGAGTGACCATCGCTAACGCCGGGCATCCTTCGCCTTATTGTGATGGCCGCGAAATCGAGGTTGAGTCAGGACTGCCTTTGGGTGTTGTCCAAGGCGTGTCGTACGAAGAAACCACCTTCGAAGGGGCTTTGTTCACGTTCGTTTCAGATGGTGTTGTCGAAGCCGAGAACACAGAGCGTGAGTTGTTCGGCTTTGAACGCACCCGCGATATGTCGAAGAAAACTGCCCGGGAGATTGCCGAGGCCGCCAAGGCCTGGGGCCAGACCGACGACATCACCGTGGTTACGGTGCGGAGGATTGTATGAACCGTTGGTTATTGTTTAGCCTTGTCCTGGCTGCTGTTAACTTGCCGGGCCAGATCATCGAGGCCACTGGCTGCGTTCATAAAGCCGGCGATGACCCGGCTTGGGCTCGCTCTGACTTCGATGATCGTAACTGGCATACTGACCTGCCTCCCATCGGAACTCGCTATAGCTGGACCCGTTGTCATCTCGATCTTGGGCCGCTTTCTACTGCCACATCAAAGCAACTCAACGTATACGGCTTCGGTGCGTGGGAACTCTTCATCGACGGGGCTAAAATCGCCACCAACGGTGACATTGCCACCGGCTTCGCCCGGACAAACGTCTTTTATCTGGATCCATTGCCCGTAAACATTACAAATCAGGGTAAGGTTACGATTGCGCTGCGCAGGTGGCAATTGGCATGGCCACTAGGCGCCATAGGCGTTCGTTTTGAAGCTGGCACGAAAGAAGCCATTGAAGGGGCGAATGCCATCAACCTGATCCATTTCACGATCAACCGATTGCCCGCCCTGCTCTTTGGTGCTCTATCGACCTTTGCCTCGCTAGTTCTGTTGATTCTGTTCCAGGCTGACAGGAGTCGCAAAGAACTCTTCTGGTTCAGTATGGTTTGTCTTTCCATTGGCGGCTTACGCTCCATCAGCGCCCCGTTCTCAACCTTTACGTTCCCACAGACCCTCAACCTGTTCTTCCTTCTCAATGCTTTGGCTGTGACCGCTAGTTCACGCTTCTTCTTCGCATTGGCCGGCAAGCCTTTTCCCCGAGTCTTTTATTGGTCCTGGGTTGGTGCTGTTTCAACACTGTGTGCAATGTGGTTGTTCTATAGTTTCGCTTCCGCAGACGCTTATCAAGAGTGGGTACCAACATTCAGAATCAGCTGGACAATCTTTGGTTGGGTAAACCTGTTTGCAGCCGCTGCAGCTTTCTGGCCCTTGTGGCGAATCCGGCCGGAACAACGCCTGATCTGCGCCCTCAGTATGCTCTGGATGGCAGGAGCAGCGGCCAATTCGATGAGCCAGCAATCCTTCTTTCCCGCCGCGCTGGCTGCTTCCGCTCGAAATTTCCAGGCTTGGGTTGGCAGTGCATCCCTGATCGCGATCTTTGTTGTAATCGCGGCGAGATACCGGCGCGTCGCGCTGGACCGGGCTGACTTGCAACGCGAGATGCTGGCCGCACAAGAGGTACAGCGCCTTCTCACTTCTTCGACTTTAGACACAGCAGACTGGGCAGAAGTGGATGTTGCCTATCTGCCGGCCAAAGAAGTGGGTGGAGACTTCTACTTCTGCCAGCAATCCACCGACTGGCAGATGGTTGTGGTAGGAGACGTCAGCGGCAAGGGCCTGCGCGCGGCGATGCTGGCGTCGGTGGCTTTGGGGGCGCTACGGCATTCAGAGACGGCTTCACCGGGGAAGCTGTTGCAAGGTTTAAACAAAGCTCTGCATGGGCAGACGGGTGGGGGCTTCGTTACTTGTTGTGCCGTTCTGCTGCGTGCCGATGGGCAAATCGTTGTGGCCAACGCCGGGCACCCGGCACCCTATGTGGATGGGCGTGAATTTGAGGTTGAATCCGGCTTGCCTCTTGGAGTTGTGTCCGAAGCTACGTATGAGGAGTCTGTCAGCCAAGGGACTCGCATCACTCTGGTATCCGATGGTGTCGTGGAAGCTGAGAATGCCCAACGGCAACTCTTCGGCTTTGATCGGACGCGCGAGATCAGCATGAAGTCTGCGGTAGAGATCGCCGATGCTGCCAAAGTGTGGGGCCAGAACGATGACATCACTGTCGTGACAGTAAAGAGGAATGCATGAAGTGGATTCTCCTGGCATTGGTTGCCAGCAATCTTTTGGCCCAACCGATCGAAATCAAGAGCTTTGGTGAAGCCGCTCCGCTGGCCGGCGTCTGGAAAGAAAAAGTCGGGGACGATCCGCGCTGGGCAGATTCGGCTTTCGATGATTCCTCGTGGACCAGTGTCGCTATGCCGAAGCCAG
>CANGVB010000562.1 GCA_947456995.1 Bryobacteraceae bacterium
ACGATGAGTCATGAATTGCGGACGCCGCTGAACGGGATTCTGGGTATGGCGGCGCTGTTGCAAAGGAGCCTGATCGATAACAACCAGAAAGAGTTTTGCGAAACGATCACACACTCTGCCGAAGCATTGCTGTCGGTGGTGAACGACATTCTCGACTGGTCTCGAATTGAATCCGGCAAGATTCAATTCGAAGCGATTCCCTTCGATTGTGCGCATATCGTGAATGGGGTTTGTGACATTTTGCGGCCACAGGCAGAACCGAAGGGCCTGGAACTTTCGGTGATTTCAGAAGTGGCGACGATGCCTACTTTGGTTGGAGATCCTTCGAGACTACGGCAAGTGCTGTTGAACCTGGCTGCAAACGCCGTAAAGTTTACCGAAGAAGGATTTGTGAGATTGAAGCTGAGTTCGAAAGCAGCTTCCGATGGGAACTTTGGGTTGCGGATTGAAATTGTCGATAGCGGGATCGGGATTACACCGCAGCAAATCTCAAGGCTTTTTCATCGGTTCTCTCAAGCAGACGCATCTACGACTCGCCGGTTTGGAGGCAGTGGGCTGGGATTGGCGATTTCCAAGAGCCTCATAGAGCAGATGGGGGGTCGCATTGGGGTTGACAGCAAGGTTGGTGAGGGGTCTACGTTCTGGCTGGAGCTGGAGCTTCCGATTCACGCAGCACCCATGCCTGAAGCACCCAAAGAAAAAGTGGTGGCAACGGACAAAATCCTGAATATTCTGATTGCCGAAGACAACGAGGTGAATCAACGGCTGGCGACACTGGTGCTTGAGATGGCTGGCCATCAATCAGAGGTTGCTGCGGATGGACTGATCGCACTGGAAAAGGCACTGAGTCGGGACTATGACCTGATCCTGATGGATTGCCAGATGCCGGGGATGGACGGCTACGAGGCGACCCGGCAAATCCGGCAGAAGATAAGCAGACGCATACCGATCATTGGGCTAACGGCAAGTGCCTTGATCAACGACCGGCAGGACTGTATGAACGCCGGAATGGACGATTACCTGAGCAAGCCGTATCGGGCAAATCAGTTGCTGGCAGCAGTGGCGCGGTGGGCTAATGTACCGTCCGGGTCTTCCGGTTCATGTAGTCCATCAGCAGATACTCACCAAGTGTCATCGGAGTCGTAAAGTAGGCTTTGCCTTTGCAGAGCTGGGTGACTTGTCTTACGAAGTTGACCAGAGCGGGATCTGTGGCAAGCATGAAGGTGTTGATCAGAATGCCCTGGCGCTTGCAACGGCTGACTTCTTCCATGGTGCGGCTGATTACGAGCGGATCGAGACCAAAAGCGTTTTTGTAAACGCGGCCATCATCGAGGGTTAAAGCGCTGGGCTTGCCGTCGGTGATCATGATGATCTGCTTCATGTCTTTCTTTTCCTGATTCAGGATTCTTTGTGCCAGGATCAGGCCGTCGCGGGTGTTGGTGTAATAGGGGCCGACTTGCAAGCGGGCGAGTTCGCTCATGCGAATCTCTTCAGCCGTGTCGTGGAATAGGACGCAGCGCATGGTGTCACCCGGGTATTGGGTGCGGATCAATTGCGCCAACGCGAGGGCTACTTTTTTGGCCGGGGTGAAGCGGTCTTCGCCGTAGAGGATCATGCTGTGGCTGCAATCGAGCATCAGGACGGTGGCGCAAGAGCTTTGGTATTCGCTTTGGTGGATCTGAAGATCGGAGTATTCCAGTTCGAGCGAGCCGGTGAGGCCCTGCCGTTTGAGGGCGTGGGACAAAGTCTCGGTGATATCGAGATTCATGGTGTCGCCAAACTCGTAGGGTTTGGTGGAACCGCTGGCCTCGATGCCAGTGGAGAGATCACGCGTGTCGTGGGCACCGAAGCTGGAGCGACCGAGGCTGCCGAGAAGATCTTTTAGGGTTTTGAAGCCGAGGAAGTCGACCGATTTGTCGGTGGTCTGAACCTCCATGTCCATCTGGCCTTCGCCCTGGCCACCGCCCTGCGGAGCCTGCACGTAACCTTCGTCCACAAGCTTTTGGGCGAGTTTGCCGAGGAGTTTTTCCAGTTCCTCCGGGTCCATCTTTTCGAGCTTTTCGCGAATCTCGTTGGCGCGATCCTGATCGTCAAACATGGAGCCGTCGAGCATGGCCTGGAGGATGGCGTTCTTCAAGCCTTCCCAGGTTTGCTTGGCGTTGGGATTGGGGTTCCACCAGTCCTGAAAGCCGCTGTCGAGGAAGAAGTCGCCGAGTGCGCGCATGAGATCTTCGGCCGAGAGGCCGAGGTCGTCATCGGTGAACTTTGAATAACGGACGCGCCTCATTGGGTTTGTGTCTTGCGACGGTCGCGACGGCCGCCGCCTCCTTCTTCTGGTGCTTCACCGGGTTGCTCGCGACGGCGTTCTCCGCTGACAAAGGCCTGTTCTTCGTTGCGGCTGATGCGGCGGTGGGCGTAGAGGCCTTCGAGGATGAACTCGGCGGCGGCGGCGCGTTTGGCATCGGTTTCGCGTACGCCAATTCCAAGTTTGGCCGTCTTCTCCATCAGGCCCTGGATCTGGTCGAGCTCTTTGATCAATTCGCTGGCAGTGGCGAGTTCTGGCAGTTGCAAAGAACCACCGAGGTCAAACCACTGGATGATCTGCTTCATGTTCTCGCCGTCCATGAGCCGCGAATACGAAAGAGCGACAGACTGACGGATGAGATCGCGGGCCACGTTGTCTCCACCTTTAAGCTCGCCTTCGTACTCGAGTTCGAGCTTGCCTGTGATTGAGGGAAGGGCTGAGTAAAGGTCGAGAACGCGAGGCACGGCATCGGTGTCGCCGGACATGGCCGCGCGCCGTTCGGCGTTAGAGATGACGTTTTCAAGCACAGAGATCGGGAGGCGCTGGGAGACGCCGCTGCGCTGGTCGATGCGTTTGTCGTCGCGGGCGAGGAAGGCCACTTGTTCGACGACGGCGCGCATGTAGTCTGGCATTTCGGTTTTGACGCCACCGTCGCGGTTGACCCAGGCTTCCTGGGCGGTGATTTCGATGCCGCGATCGAGGGTGAAGGGGTAGTGGGTGCGAATTTCGCTGCCGATGCGGTCTTTGAGAGGAGTGATGATCTTGCCGCGGGCGGTGTAGTCTTCCGGGTTGGCCGTGAAGACGAGCATCACGTCAAGTTCGAGGCGCACCGGGTAGCCTTTGATCTGGACGTCGCCTTCCTGGAGGATGTTGAAGAGGCCGACCTGGATTTTGCCGGCGAGGTCTGGCAATTCGTTGACGGCGAAGATGCCGCGATTGGCGCGGGGCAACAAACCGTAGTGGATGTTCTCTTCATCAGCAATGTCGACGCCACGCTTGGCTGCTTTGATTGGGTCGATGTCGCCGATCATGTCGGCGATGGTGACGTCGGGGGTGGCAAGTTTTTCGACATAGCGGTGATTGCGATCCATCCAGGAAATGGG
>CANGVB010000563.1 GCA_947456995.1 Bryobacteraceae bacterium
CCCCTGATGTGATTGCAGACTTTACGAGCGTGACGCTGGTTGCGGATGGGGAGAACCGGGTGAAGGTGAGTGGCGCACACGGGTTGCCGAGGCCCGAGATGCTGAAGACGAGCATTTCTTATCACTGGGGCTGGAAGGCATCGGGGACGCTTGTGTATGGACCTCCGATGGCTGGAGAGAAGGCACGTCGGGGGGCAAAAATCGTGAATGAGCGGTGTGAGTTATTGGGCTTGAAGTTTGATCGCGCGGTGACTGAGGTGTTCGGGGAGGAGTGGGCGATGCTGAGGATGGCCGTGCGGGCCAGAGAGCGTGGGGCTGTAGAGCGTTGGACGCGAGAGATGATTCCGCTGGTGTTGAATGGGCCGCCTGGGGCAACCGGGTATGGAGAGGGAAGGCCGAAGGCACATCAGGTGGTGGCATATTGGCCGGCGCTGTTGCCGCGCGAAGCGGTAGTGACGCGTGTGGAGGTATTGGGATGAAGATTCCATTGGCGCGCATTGCGCATGCGAGGTCTGGGGATAAGGGCGATCTGGTGAATATCGGGGTGATCGCGTATCGTGCAGAGGATTATGAAGTGCTGTTGCGGGAGGTGACGGCGGAGCGGGTGAAGGCGCACTTTGCGGAGAGAATTTTGGGTGAGGTGGTGCGTTATGAGCTGCCCAATATTCACGCTTTGAACTTCGTTTGCCGTGAAGCGCTGATGGGCGGCGGGACGTTGAGTTTGCTCTCCGATGCGCAGGGCAAATCATTTGGCGGAGGTTTATTAAGTTTAATGATCGATTCATAAACTTGAGATATGATCTTGAGGCTATGCTTCGAACCCTATTGGCCTTGCTGCTTACGAGTGCGTTGACGCTGTCCGCACAGACTATTTCCGGATCGATTTCTGGAAGTGTGGTGGACTCCACCGGAAACGTGATTCCGGCGGCGACGGTGAAGCTGATTAGTGAACGAACGGGCGAGGAGCGATCAACAACAACCAACGAGACAGGCGACTTTCTCTTTCCGGCATTGCAGCCAGGCAGCTACACGGTAGCGGTAGAGGTGAGTGGGTTCAAGCCGCTCAAGAAAACAGGCAATTCCTTGAGTGCTGCGGAACGATTGTCGGTTGGCAATCTAGCTCTGACGATTGGTGCGGTGTCGGAGTCTGTAACGATCGAGGCGCAGGCGGTTACGGTGCAGACCAGTTCGACGGAGCACTCGGCATTGATTGGGGCACGACAGCTGGAGCAGGTTTCAATCCGCGGGCGGGACGTGGTTTCGATGTTGCGTATTTTGCCGGGTGTCGCGCAGCAAACCGATACTGAGTTTCTGGGTGGAAGCTTTGGTACACAGTCGCCGAACATACAAGGTACACGCAGCAACTGGAACAGCCTGCAGGTAGACGGTGTGACCGGGAATGACCTTGGCAGCCCGGGTACTTTTTCAAGCCCGATCAACATGGATGCGATCGGCGAAGTGAAGGTGTTGATGAACAACTACCAGGCGGAGTATGGACGCAATGGAGCAAGCTCAATCAACATCGTGACGAAGTCTGGGTCGCGCGAGTATCACGGCACTGCTTATTGGTTTAAGAGGCATGAGAGCTGGAATGCGAATGATTTCTTCAGCAACCGAACTGGTGTGCCGCGGCCGATCTACCGCTACAGCACGCTTGGCGCAACCCTTGGCGGGCCGATTCCGCTGGGCAAAGGATTGAAGGAAAAAGCCTTCTTCTTTTATTCATTCGAGAAGAGCTGGGTGAAGAACCCGCAGGCTGTGCGGCAGGTAACAGTGCCCACTGCGCTTGAGCGCGTAGGAGACTTTTCACAAACCGTAGACCTGAGCAACCGGATCATTCCAATCCGAGACCCTCAGTCAAACGCTAACTTCCCGAACAATGTGATTCCGGCCAGCCGCTTGAGTGCCAATGCCCGCGCCATGTTGAACATCTTCCCGCTGCCCAATCAATTGAACCGGACGATCACCGGCGGCAACTTCAACTATCAATTTCAGGAAGCAATCAATCAGCCCCGCAACCAGCATCTGTTTCGCATCGATCTGAAGCCAACTGCAAAGGACGCAGTGAACTTTCGCGGGTCAACGTGGTTTGCAGATTCGATTGGTTATGCCGTGGCGGCAGGGTCTTCAAACTGGGGTTTGATCCAGCAGAAGTACACTTTCACCGATGACGGAATCGTGATGAACTGGGCGCGAATTCTCTCGAACCGCACGGTGAACGAGTTTACGTTTGGCGTGCGGCATAGCGTGGAAGACGGCCCGCCGCTCAATGATGCGGAGCTGAAAAATGTACTGCGAGCCGATCGGGGCTTGTCGACGCTGGGGCAGTTTTATCCGGCGAACAATCCGCTGGGTGTGATTCCGCAGGCAAGCTATGGCGGAGTGCCAAATGCAGCGGCGATTACCTATGACGGGCGCTTCCCTTTGCGTGGGGCAGACACGGCGTTCAACATCAGCAACAACACCACGCACACGCTGGGAGCACATACATTCAAAGCGGGTTTCGCGCTGGAGCGCGTTCGCAATTATGAGGGTGAGCAAGGCACCTATGGAGGCAGCTTTGCCTTTGGCCGCGATGTGAACAATCCCTTCGATTCGAATTACGCTTACTCGAACGCAGTGCTGGGTAACTTTGCGAACTATAGCGAGTCGCAGTCGCGGCCCTCGAATGAAGGGCGCAAGTCGACGATGGGCTGGTTTGTGCAGGATACGTGGAAGATCAACCGCAAGCTGACCATGGATATTGGCATGAGGTTTGTGTGGTTCAACCAGTGGTATCACAACCGGCAGCAAGCGTCGGCATGGGACTTCAGCCTCTTTGATCGTGGCCAGATTCCAACGCTCTATGCTCCTGTGAGCACGCCTCAGGGCCGCCGAGCGGTGAATCCTCGCAATGGAGAGATTCTGCCAGCGGTCTTTATCGGGGCATTTGTACCGAATAGCGGCAACCCATTCAATGGTGCGGTTTCGGCGACGAATACATCGTATCCAAGAGGGTTTCGAGATCAGGCACCGATACTTTACGAGCCACGCTTTGGTATCGCCTATGATCCATTTGGCGATGGAAAGACGGCGATCCGGACAGGCTTTGGCATCTTCCACAACACAGTGGCGCCAGGGGTAAGAGGCTTCTCGCAGAACCCGCCGACACAGCAGACGCCAACGGTATATTACGGTTCGCTGGCATCCTACCTGAGCTCGACTGGAGTGTTGTTCCCGAACAATACATCCACCTTTGAGAAGAAAGCAGTGACGCCTTCGATGTACAACTTCACGTTTGGAGTGCAGAGGGATATCGGCAAGGGCACAGTGCTTGAGGTTACCTATGTTGGCAATGTGGGCCGAAACCTGCAGGTAAGCCGGAACATCAACACGGTGCCGTACGGCGCCCGGTTTCTAA
>CANGVB010000564.1 GCA_947456995.1 Bryobacteraceae bacterium
CCACCGCCTCCGCCCCCACCGAATGTGCCGCCGCTCGGGGAAGAAAAACCTGGCGCGGCACCCAAGAGTGTCCGCGAGCGTCTGGCGCTACATCGGGCAGATGCGTCTTGCGCCGGATGTCATAACCGGATTGACCCAATGGGCTTCGCCCTTGAGAATTACGATTCGGTGGGCCGCTGGCGGGATGAAGACGCAGGTAAACCTGTAGACAACTCAGCCGAGATGGCCGATGGCAGAAAGTTTGCTGGGCCTCAAGAATTGCGCACTGTCTTGATGGAGAAGCGCGATTTGTTCTTGCGGAACTTGACCAACAAGCTACTCGGCTATGCTCTGGGCCGGGGCTTGACCCTGCGTGACAGTTGTACGGTGGATGCAATCGTCGAGGAAGTAAAGCAGAATAACTATAGCTCCTCGAAATTGATTGAGGCGATCGTGTTGAGTGCGCCATTTCGTGGAGAGGCGGAGGCTAGCAAATGATGAATCGACGAACGGTATTGAGAGGCGCAGGTGTTGCGCTGGGCTTGCCCTGGCTGGAAGCGATGGCCAACACTGCAACGCCGAAGCCGCCGGTGCGCATGGCGATGCTCTACATGCCCAACGGCGTGAATCCTCATCATTGGACTCCCGAGGGCAAGGGCAAAGACTTTCAGCTCTCACAGACGATGCAGCCGCTGGCCAGCCTGAAAGACAAAATTGTTGTTCTCAAGAATTTGTGGAACGAGGGATCGAAGGGTGGTGATGGTCATTACGTCAAGGAAGCGGCGATCCTGACCTGCGCCACGATCAAGAAGACGCCCGGTGCAGATATTGCCAACGGTGTTTCGGTGGATCAATTGGCAGCGCAACGTATGGGGACAAAAACTCCGCTGCCGTCGCTTGAGCTGGGTGTGACGCCGGTTGCGATTGGTGTGGATGCGGTGGTGGGTTACACGCGAATCTATGGGTCGCACATTGCGTGGAGCAGCCCGACGACGCCGCTGGCGCGCGAGCTGAATCCGAGGGCAGTGTATGAGCGTCTGTATCGAGCATCAACCGGGGCGGGCGCAGATTCAGCACAGATGGACCAACTGCTGCTGGACAAGGTACAGGATGACGCGAAACGATTGCGCACCAAGCTGGGTACTGCCGATCGTCACAGGATGGATGAATATCTGAGCGTGATGCGTTCGCTTGAGCAGCGCGTGGAGCGGAATATTGGTGGCGCTCGCAAGGATTGGAAGGCACGAGTAACACTCGATCCGAAGGCAGCTCCGCCGGAGCGCCCGAGTGATCATGCCGAACATGTGAAGCTGATGCTGGACATGATTGCGGTTGCTTTTCAGAGCGACACAACCAGGATTGCGACCTTCATGTTTGGTAATGCAGTGAGCAATGTGAGCTTCCGCTGGCTTGAAGGCGTGAGCGCCGGGCACCACGATGTTTCCCACCACGGCAAAGATGCCGACAAGCTGCGGCAGTATCAGTTGATCAATCAGTGGCATGTCGCGCAGTACGCCTATTTGTTGAATCAGTTGCAGGGGATGAAGGAAGGCGAGTCGAATGTGCTGGACAATTCGATGGTGCTTTTTGCTTCGGCTCTGCATGACGGGGATCGTCACGCGCCACACAACCTTCCGCTCATCCTGGGTGGTGGTGGAGGTGGCCGTCTGATTGGAGGTCAACACCTTGAGTACGCAGAGGATTCACCGGTAGCGAATTTGTATGTCTCCATGCTGGATGCATTCGGCACACCGGTAGAACGCTTCGCTGACAGCACCGGGCCGTTGGCAGGATTGATGCACACATGAGGTGGCTCTCGATCTTGATTGCCAGCGCAGCAATGGCGGCCGACTTCAGTGGAACCTGGATCGGGACACTGGAAGGACGCAATGGAAACGTCGAGGATCTTGCTTTCCAGTTTGTTCAGAAGGGTGCAGAGCTGACGGGAAAGCAGTATGGCGACTTTGAAAGTACCGCGATTGTCAAAGGCACCATTTCCGGGGATTTGGTGATGTTTGTCCTGGTGCGTCAGGAGCAGGCCGGCAATGAGATTAACCAGACAAAGATCCGCTTTATGGGCCGGATGATGGGAAGTGAAATCGAACTGACTCGAGAGCGTGAGTCGTCGACAAGATCTGGGTCGGGAGCTTCAGCGGCGCTTCGAAACAATCCCCGGCAGACCTTTCGTTTGAAGAGACTTACATGAAGAGCATCGCCCTCATCTTGCTTTGCCTGATGCCCCTGGCGGGGGCAGATCCACTTACGGGCAAGTGGCAACTGGTGGAACTTAAAGGCAAGCCGATTCCTGCAAATCTAAAGAAACCCTTTCTTCAATTCACAAAGCCTGGTGGGCGGATTGAGGGATCGGGTGGATGCAACCGCTTTGGCGCAAGCTTCAAGACAAACAAGGCTTCTATTCAGTTTGGAGCGATGTCGGCAACCATGATGGAGTGCCTTGGGCCGGAAATGAAGATTGAAGACGAGTTCCTGAAGTCGCTTAGCTTGAAACTGACCTTTAAGCTCAAGCAAGGAGAATTGTATTTTTATGAAGGAAATACAATCGTCATGAGACTGAAGCGCTAGTCTTGTCTGGCATATAATCACGACAGTTGGATTTAGTCTTTCTGTAAAGGGATACATATGCACAGAACAATGTGTGTTTTGTTTTGCTTGGTTCTGGCCTCAGTTGCGGCCTTCTCACAAGCTGTTAATGGAACGCTAGTCGGTACGGTGACCGACAGCTCTGGAGCCATGGTGGCTTCTGGTAAAGTGACGCTCATCGCCACGCAAACGGGTATTAGCCAGCAGGGCGTAACCAATGCGAGCGGCAATTATTCATTTCCAAATCTTCAGCCCGGGGTATACAAGGTTGAAGTTGAAGTTGCGGGCTTCCGTAAGTCGATCCGAGATGGCATCGACGTATTGGTGAACTCAACGGCTCGCGCCGATTTCGAACTGCAGCCTGGCCAGGTATCAGAATCGATTTCCGTTACGGCGGAAGCTGCAGTGCTGCAAACCGACCGTACCGATACCGGCCGCAAGATCGAAACCCGGCAGTTGGCGGATATGCCCCTTGGCTATAACCGCAACTTCCAGAACATGATCAATCTCGTACCCGGTGCATCACGTGCTTTCCGGCCGCACTCAGAGTTTTTTAACGTACAGGATTCGGTTTCGAGCAACGTTAACGGTCAAAGCCGACTGGCGAATAACGTACAGCTTGAAGGCGTCGACAACAATCAACGCACAGGCCTGCTGACAGCGATGATTCCTCCGATCGAAGCGCTACAGACGGTGGACGTTACGACGTCGAACTACGAAGCAGAACTCGGCCGCGCCGGTGGCGCAGTGACGAACGTAAACTTCAAGTCGGGCACAAACGAGATGCACGGTAGTGTTTATGAATTCAACCGTGTAAG
>CANGVB010000565.1 GCA_947456995.1 Bryobacteraceae bacterium
ACCCGCCCCAAACCGGTGAGCAGGATCTGGACGCGCATGCCAGCCTTTAGCGGCAAAGTCGGGTCGAGAAGTTCACCCGTTTCCGCATCCACAAGCAGGGGCGCACCATCACGGTCAGTGAAAATTACCGGCGCCGTAGCCGTGAGTTCAAGGTCCATACGGAGGCTGGCGGTCTCGCTCTTCAATTCAAACGCAGGCGAGGGAATCACCGCATCATAAGGAATTTGAAGTTGAGTTTCGTCTGCCGTAGCCGAAAGAATCGGGAGAGGGCGGCCCGCAAGCTGAACTTGCGTGAGCTTCATTCCAACAACAGACATCAAGCCCCCGGGGGCAGCCGTCCTGGAATTGAGGTCCGCGGCGCTGATCATCGAAGGGTTGCGACGGCGATGTGGCGCGTAGGTCAGGAAAACGCCTTCACCAGCAATAGAGACATAAAGGAAGTTGCCACCCTCATTCAGCAGAACGTCGAGGGCCGCTTCACGCGGTAAATTCCCACCAAGCCGGATCCAGCTCGTAGGGCCGGAGGCGGCTTCCAGATTGTTGAGTGTGTAGAAGACGCCGCGTTCTGTCGCAAGGTAAATGGCGCCGCTGGCGCGATCCGCCGCGAGGCCATAAATTTCCTGAGCCGGAAGATCACTGGTGAGATCGTCCCACTGCCGTCCTGCATTCAAGCTACGCTGCAGACGGCTTCGATCGGTCTTGATTACTTCGAGTTGCAGTTCTGGACGGGCAGAATCAATCCAGCGCAAGCTGTCGCGTTTAGGAGCAGTGAGCCCACGCGCAATCCAGGCTGCCTTGGCCCCGGGCATCCATTCCACAATCTCGCCATTTTTCCATTCGGCCAAAAGGCCACGGCCTCCGAGAGGCGCGGCCAGCAGTCGCGGCAACTGCAGATTCGGCAGCCCCGCGTTCAGGCTCAGCCAGGACGCACCACCATCGGCAGAAAGCCAGAGGCCTTCGTCGGTGACCACGGCCAGACGGTCTGGGTCTGTTGGCGATACAGCCAAAGCCCGCACGTTTTCACCAATTAATTGTGTGTCTGCCGAAGCTACGACGTTCACCCAGTGCTTGCCCGAATCGTCACTGCGCCAGAGCCATTGTCCGGCGGCATAGGAACGGTAAGCATTACCAGGTGCAGCAATAACCCGAGCTCCAGCTTCAGGGAGTGTATCCACCACTTTGGTTGAAACAGCGGCGCGAGACCCGGCCTTGGCCAGCGGAGCCCAATTCTCAAAGTCTTCGGTGCGGAACGATTTTCCGTTCGGGAGCTGAATCTCAAGACTCGAACCATCGCTGCCGAACCAGACCCCGGAAAGCGGAGCACCAGAGAATCCGGCCCGGGAGTTGTAAACAACTGTAGTGCCAATCACTCGCCAGGAAAGAGCAAACTCATACGTCTGGGCGAGCGCCGTCCCAGCAAGGCAAAAAGAGCCAAGCGTGGTCAAAACGACTCGAAGGATCGTGTCCAAACGACACATAAGCTTCTTCATTGTAAACTCACCACAGGTATTAAGATCGGCAGGATTTCTGCCGAACTGTTGATAAGACGGGAGATTTGTCTAAAGGTTTCCCGCTCCACAGTTAAGGATGTTGAATTGCTCTGCAATTTTGGTGTTAGCATTGGATCTTAAGTAGTGCTGAGAACTCCATTCCAGTCCGGCTTGATCGCTATGGCAGTAGCCATGGCCTGCAGTCTTGTGTCGACGGCTCAAATCATGATGCCGGTGGCCCCAGGATCTACAGGCAAGGTACTGCATGCACAGGGCCAGGTACAGGTATTAAAGGATGAAGTTCCCTGGGCCTTGAATGTTGGCGACCTTGTCAATCCGAAGCAGGAAATCCTCACCGGCCTTGATGGTTACGCCAAGATCCAGGTTCCAGATGGCAGCATCTTCGAGATCTTCCCGAATTCACGCGCTACCTTCCGGTCCAATCAAGGTAATCTTCGCGAACTGCTCGATCTGTGGGTAGGTCGCGTTAAGGTTCACATCGAGAAGTTGAACGGCAAGCCGAATCCCAACCGGATTCAGACTCCTTCGGCTGTAATCTCTGTTCGCGGTACGACATTCGACGTCACCGTCGAGAACGACGATGAAACACTGGTTCTGGTTGAAGAAGGCCAGGTAGCAGTGCAGCACGCTCTTATGCCCTTCAGCGATGCCAAAATTCTGAACGGTGGCGATTACCTCCGCGTCTACAAGAATCAACCTCTCGCTCAGAAGCAGCTTGACCGTGGTCAAGTCTTGCAGAAAATGATGCGCATGATGGCCGACATCTGGCTGAATCAGCCACGAGTGAACGGTGGCGGCACCTCATCGCCTGTCCCAGGCGCAGGGCCCAGCACGGTTCCGGTAGGCCTCCCTGGCGACACCGGTGCTCCAGCACCCCCACCTAGCGCTCTACCTCCACCCCCTCCGCCCGGATTCTAATGCGTTTGCTTGTATTCCTGCTCGGCAGTCTTCTCTCTGGCCAGGGGATTCCTGCTGAATGGAATGCCCGCCAGCAACTCGATGATCTGAAAGCCCGCTTCGAGGCAATCCCCCCGGAACTCTCCAAAGTAGATCTCAACCGCTGGCGTAACGAAGGTGTGGCTGTGGCATACCTGACTCAGTTTGAATCGATCCAGACTCAACTCAAGAGCCTCAGCCTTGCCATCGCCGACCTGAGACAAAGTCCAGAAAAGCTGTCCATCGCCCTTGAGATCTTTCTCCGTTTTGACTCACTGGATTCAATGCAACGCTCGGTGATGGAAGCAGTGCGGAAGTATGAAACACAAGCACTGGCCGATTCAATTGAATCGAAGTTTGTCGACACCGCAGTGGCACGCAATCAGTTTCGCAACTACATGCTCGATCTGGCAGCCAACCGGGACCGCGAGCTCGATGTACTGATTCAGGAAGCACAACGGTGCAGAGTAGAAAAGAATTCGCCTGCGCCACCGAAGCCCCCAACACCCGTCGTCCCAAAGAAAAAATGACCACCGCCGTCCCACCCATAGCACCCGCCAAGACCTTCCGTTGTTATATCTGCAAAGAGACATCAACCGAGATCTGCATGTACTGCACCAAGGACACTTGCGGGCTGCATTTGTGCGAACGCTGCAAGCGGTGTACAGACTGCTGCACTTGCTATCTCGACCAGCAGAAGCGGCGCTAAGTCAGCGACCGCTTCACACGTATGCGGCAGCAACCAGCTTCTTCATCACCGCAAAATCTTCCGCCACAGCCTTAAGTTCATCTGGGTTTTCGTATTCGACATGCAGCGTTAGAGGGCCGGTAAATTTGGCCAGTGCCAGGCGCTTGAGCACCGCTGGCCAATCCACCATTCCCTGCCCGAGCGGACACCATTTCATCGCCCACTTGCCGTTCTTTTTCTCCCAGTAGAAATCCTTGACGGC
>CANGVB010000566.1 GCA_947456995.1 Bryobacteraceae bacterium
ACGCTGGTTGGTGGCTGGAAGATTTGGGGGACTGGAACGGTTGTGAGCAGTTGGTATTCCATGCCCACGGGGAATTGGGGCGAGATGGGTGAGTTTGAAGTGTACCGGAACAAGTTGAAGATTCTCGATTGTCGCGCGACGCCGGATTCAGCCCGTACTGCGGCCGATGAGCGTTGTATTGAAGGGCATCTCTGGTTTAACGGCTACATCTCTGAGCGTTTCATCAATAGCCGGAATGCTGCTGGTATGCGGAACGGCGTGTTTGGGTTGCCCGAGAACTATAAGCCGGCACAGAAGCCGATCAATCCCTGGCCCAAGGGTGGCAGGCCGACAGACCCGAATAATGCTGATTACGATACGAACGTGGTGTATCTGCCGCTGCAGACGGGCGGTGTGGTGCGAGTGAACTACGATACGGGATTGCATCCGTGGAGGAATCAATCGAAGCTCGGGCCGTTTAACTGGACGATGGATTCTTCGCTTATGAAGTACTTCAACTTTGATGAGCAGGGCCGGCGGCGGCTTCGCTTCAATGTGGACATGTTTAACGTGATGAACGTGCAGGGGCTGGTGACGCCAGGTGCGGACGGGATATCGAGTCTGGCGTCGTCGTATGCGGGGTTTGGAATCCGGCCGCGGCAGTTGCAGGCAACGATGCGGCTGGAGTTCTAACGGAGCGTTACCGCGAGTGGCGATGACCTCTGGCCGGCGACGGAGATTACTACGTTGTGCTGGCCAGAGTTGATGCCCGTGGGGAGCTTGAGGTTGATCTGATAGAGTCCGCCGATCTGGCCGGGTGCGCCGCCGGCGAATTCGACTTCCGCATCGATGGCATCGATGGTTGCGGTGAGGGGGCTGGTGGTTCTGTAGAGAATGTTGGTGGGGAGGAAGTCGCCGAGGGCAGGGTTGCCGTCGAGTGCGCCGAGGCCTGTGGCGTAGAGCGTCAAGTGTTGCGGGTCTGGCTGGGTGTAAGCGTTAAAGAGGCCCGGGGTGGCGGTGAGGCTGCGGATGGTGACTGGGTGGATGAGGGTGAGGCCTTGCCAGGAGAAGTAGAGTTGCAGGGTTGCTGCGGTGGTGACTGGGGCCGCTACGCTGACTTGCGAATCATTGGAATAGATCACGGGAAGCGTGGTGCCCGTGAGGGCGGATTGCGGAATGGTGCCGGAGAAGTTGCCCAAGAGGAGGGCAGGGTAGGGGGCAGGTTGTCCGCCTGCTCGCAAAGCGCCGTCGAGGATGAGGCCCTGGCCTTCTGGGGGGCCGAGGCCGGTGCCGAAGATGGTGAGCAGCGAACGGGGGGACACCGTGTTGAGGAAGCCGTAGCTGGCGGCGTTGGTGACTGCGTTGATTTTGGGCTGGGGCTGCCACTGGCAGGCATTGGGGGTTTCCAAGCGGTAGAATCCGCCGTCGGGTAAGTGAACGAAGACCTGGTTGTTGCCGGAGACGACGAAGTCTGGGGCCGGGGTGATTTCGAAGTATTCGAGCTGGCCTGGTTCGCCCCGGAAGAGGCGGCCGGCGGCTACGAAGTAGGAATCGGTGAGTGAAGTGAGTGGGAGGAAGCGGAGGTTTTTGTGGGTGGAGGTAAGAGCGGATGGGGTGAGGAGAGAGGCGTTGCGGAAGGTGGCACTGTTGCCTGCTAGGGCAACGGCAGCGCCGTTTTCAAGGCGGGTGAGGGCGCTGAGGCCGGGGACGATGAGGGTGCTGATGGTGGAGGTGGCTTTGGTGTAGACGGCGAGTTCGACAGTGAGGACGCCGCCGGTTGGTGTGTAGGCGGCGGCGTTCCAGTAGAGGTTGCCTGCGGCGTCTGAGACGATGCGTTGGAGGGTGGAGAAGGCTCCGAGCGGGGCGAAGATGACGGGTTGGCCGTCGGATGTTTTGAGGTTTGAGACTTTGTTGTCTGTAGCGACGACGAGGATGCGGCGGCGGTTGGCGTCAGCGATGATGATGCGGCCTTCATTGTCGACGGTGAAGGTTTGAATGCCGAAGAGGGAGAGGGCGGTTGCGGTTTTGCCTTCGGCGTCGCCGATGTCGTCGCCACCGCCGACGATGAAGCGTGGGGTTTGGCCGGGGCGGGCTTCGAGGATGCCTGATTTGCCGCCGAGGTTTGCGCTGTAGAGGATTGAGTTGTTGCGGGCGTAGAAGGCCGCGAAGGGTGGGGCCTGGCCGTCCACTGTTGCTGCTACGGGGGCTCCTGCGATTACGGTGGGGACACGGTTGGCCATACGGACGAGCGGGTTGCGTTGCTCTGGACGGGCTGTGCCTTCGTAGTAGAGGTCGCCGTTTGAGGCGATGGCGCGGGGGGTGCCGGTGAAGGCGGGATAGGGGGCGGCGCCGGTTTCGATGTTGCCATCGGGGCGGATGGGGAAGACGCGGTTGGCGGTGGCTGCAGCGGGTGTGCCGTCGGCGAGGAGGATGATGTTGATGGTGGTGTCGAAGTTGGTGTTGACGGTATCGATGATGCCGTTGGGGGTGATGATGCGGATGTGGCGGCCGCCGAGATCGCGCAGCCAGATGTTGCCGTTGGGGAAGGCTACTACTTGACGGGGGTTGGACAGGGCAGCTTCAGTGGCTGGGCCTTCGTCACCGGTAAGGCCGGCGGCTGCGGCGACGCGCGTGGAGCCGGCGATGGTGCGGAGTGTTTTGTCGGGGAAGAGTTGGCGGAGGCGGTTGAAGTTGTCGATGATGAGCAGGTCGCCGGAGCGGGTGAAGGTTGCGTTGACGATGGTGCCGAGATTGACCTCTGTGGCTGGGCCGGATTCTCCGTTGAAGCCAGGACGGCCGGAGCCGGCCACCGGTTCGATGCTGCCATTGGTGATCTGGAAGACGCGGCCGAGGGCGACGAAGTGGAGGACGCCTGAGGGGGAGAAGAGGAGTTGAGAGATGGCCGGGAGGGCTTGGTTTGCCGGGCCGGGTGTGACGGTGAGGCCTCTGGTGCCATCGCCGGCAATGGTGACCATGCGGCCGCTTGCGTCGATGCGCCGGATGCGCGATGCGGTGTCGAAGAAGTGGGGGATCTGATTGGGTGAGACGGCGAAGATGGTGGTTTGGAGCGTTTGGGATTCCAGGGCGCGCTCGCCTTCTTCAATCTTGAAGGGTGGTTGGGCTGGAGTGAAGAGGTTGAGTCGACAGTCTTGAGCGAGCAGACTACTAAGCAGGAACGGAACTAACAGCAGGCGCATAGAGCCTGATCATTATATTAGAGGAGCTTCTCGCCTGTCTCTGCATCGAGCAGTAAAGAGTGGTTGGCTGGCAATGTAGTCTGGATGGTTTTGCCGTTGCGGAGACGGATCTCGCGGGGGCCGCCGGTTTTGGTGTGGATCAAGAGTAGGCCGCCGCCAGCGTGGACGATGTCGTCGTGGTCTGTGTAGGTGTGGGCTGCGGTTTGCTTGAGGATCGGTCG
>CANGVB010000567.1 GCA_947456995.1 Bryobacteraceae bacterium
ATGCTGGTGATCATCGTGGCTTTTCTCCTCGTTCTCCCGTGGATCGTCCGCGCTGGCATGAACCTGGCCAAGCCTGGATACCTGCAGCAGATCGGCGAACTCCTGGTTAGCTTCATCAAGACGCAGTCTGAAGAAGTCATCGGCCACGGCGGCACCAAGTACGCCTACTGGTTCACCACCTGCTTCGTCTTTATCCTTTTCTCTAACCTGCTCGGCGTCATCCCTACTTTTGAAAGCCCGACGATGGCGCCCGCTGTTCCGCTCGGCATTGCCGTAGCTACCTTCCTTTACTACAACGGCGCTGGCATCAAGGCTCAGGGCATTGTTGGCCACATCAAGCACTTCATGGGCCCTGTCTGGTGGCTCGCGCCCTTCATGTTCGGTATCGAAATCATTTCGCACCTCATTCGCCCGGTCAGCCTCACGATTCGTCTTTTCGCGAACATGCTGGCTGGCGAACAGGTCACCATCGCCTTCATGAATCTGATCCCGATTGGAGCACCCGCCATCCTGATGGGTCTCCACACTTTCGTCAGCTTCCTGCAGGCCTTCATTTTCATGATTCTCTCCATGGCATACGTCGGCATGGCCGTCGCCCACGAGGATCACTAAACCAGTTTTTGCCCAACAGTGTGAGCCCTGGGCGTCCCAACGTACCAACGGCACCACCTCCTGTCAGGCCATTTCAAACAAGTCTAATAAAGGAGACTTTTCAACATGCGTAATAAAGCAATGATGATTCTTTTCTTGCTCGCTTTCGCCGCTCCCATCTTCGCTCAGGGCACTGCCCAGCCGATGGTCGGTGAAAAGGGCATCCTGCTTCCGGCTTTCGCCATGGCAATCGCCGCCGGTCTTTGCGGCCGCGGTCAGGGCCAGGCAATCGCCTCAGCTGCAGAAGGTATCGCTCGTAACCCCGGCGCAGCCGGCAAGATCCAGACCCTGCTCCTCATCGGTCTGGCCTTCATCGAGTCGCTCGCCCTCTTCACGTTCGTAAAGGTCGGCTAGTTATCAGGGCGGGAAGTATGCCACAACTCAAACTTAGCGGCATCTTTCCGCCCATCCCCACCCCCTTCAATCACTCCGGCGACATCTACACCGCCAAAATTCGCTCCAACATCGAGAAGTGGAATCTAACTACTCTCTCCGGCTATGTTGTCTGCGGCTCCACTGGCGAATCTGTCTACCTCACAGAACCCGAGAAACTTTACCTCTGGGAAGAAGTCGCCAAATACACTCCCTCCACAAAACTCCTCATTGCCGGCACCGGTGTTGAAAGTGTCCGCGAGACCATCCACCTTACCAATAGCGCCGCAGATCTTGGCTATAAATGCGCCATGGTGCGCACACCGCACTACTACAAGAATCTCCTCAACAACCTCGAAGCCCAGGCACTCTACTTCCGCTCCGTCGCCGATCAGTCCAAGATCCCGCTCATGATCTACAACTGGCCGCAGTCTACCGGCCTCGACATTTCAATCGAAACAGTAGCCCTCCTGAGCGAGCATCCCAACATCATTGCGATCAAAGAGTCGAGCGGCAACATGGAAAAGTTCCAGTCGCTCCTCAAGGCAGTCAAGCCTGGCTTTCAAGTCTTGAACGGCAGCGCCCCGAATCTCGCAGCCAGCCTGCGTGCAGGAGCAACAGGTGCCGTTCTTGCATACGCAAGCGCCGCACCATTTTCTTGCCTCACCATCGCCGAAGCCGTTCTCAAGCGCGAATACGATGCCGCTGAAGACTGGCAGCGCCGCATCACAGAAGCTGCCACACTCGTCACCGTCAAATACGGTATCCCGGGCCTCAAATACGCTTTGGACTTCAACGGCTATTACGGCGGGCCACCGCGTCTCCCCTTGATTCCAATCGCACGGCCAGCCCAGCTCGAAATCGAAACCGCTTTCCACAATCTGAGAGGTTAATCAACATGTCCTTCGATCTCACCGCCACTGAACAAAGAGTCCTCGGCGCATTGATTGAAAAGGAGATGGCGACGCCCGAATATTACCCGCTTTCACTCAATGCGCTGGTGAACGCCTGTAATCAGAAGAACAACCGCGAGCCCGTCATGCAACTGGTAGAATCCGACGTTCTTAACTCAATCGAAGTCATGCGGCACAAAGGAATTGCCTTTGAGCATTCCGGCCGCGAACATCGTGTCCCCAAGTATTCACAGGGTCTCGGCCAACGCCTCAACCTCGGCAACAAAGACCTTGCTGTCCTCTGCGTACTGCTCTGCCGTGGCCCGCAGACCCCGGGCGAACTGCGCGGACGAACCCAATCTCTGTGTCCCTTCGAAGATCTCGACACCGTGTTGTCGACGCTTAGCCGGCTTGCCGGTAAAGAGGAACCCCTCGTGCAGGAGCTCCCCAAGGCACCGGGCACAAAAGAGGCGCGATGGACTCATCTTCTTGGAGACTCCATCCCTGACTTTTCCTTCCCTGAGCCTGCCGCCGCAAGAGCAGCAACGCCCAACCGGATCGACGAGCTGGAGGCCCGCGTTAAGACGCTCGAAGACTTCGTAGACCGCCTTAAATCCCAACTTGGCATCTAGCCCGGCTAGCGTGGGTCTTTCACCACCACATTCACCGCATCCACTCCGGCGGGAATCTGTAGCTTCAATATCAACTCGCCGGAAGACTCCGGGGTAAACGTAAACGAAACCGTTCGCCACTGTCTCCCCTCTGCAGGCTGCACCGATAGTACGCCTTCAACCAGAACTCTTCCAAGCTTGTCCTCTAACTTGTACGGAAGCTCAATTGTCCCCTTGGCCGTCGCATCGGCATCTGCTCGCGGAGTCAATTCGACGCGATGTGCTTCTCGGGGCTCAGCCACATGAAAGGAAACTACACTCGATACACTACCCGTACCCCTGGCTGGCCCCACTGCTTCGGTAACGAAGTCGGGCCGCGGCGCATTGATTTGATAAAGCGAGTATGCGTACATTGCGATGAAGGCAAATCCAAAAATCGCAACATATTTTGCAAGCTGCTTGAGCTTGGGATTGCGAGTACGTACAGCAATCAGCCAGCAAACAAGAAAGGCGGCAACCTCGACACCGGTCATCGCCAAAAGCTTTACAAAATCCTGAGTTTCCATCCTTAATATCATCTACCGTTTCTGCATCGAGAAGGCACGCAGCCGCCGCTGGCATCAGGTACCCCGTTACTTAGTACTCCACCCGCACCTGTATCGTCCCCACCTTCACACTCGTTGCTATCGTGAGCAAATGATCGCCTTCTACCTTAGGAGCAAATTCTTTCCGTATTTGCTGCCAGTTTCCACCGCCGCCCGGCACCAATACATCCTTGGAAGCAATCGCCACTTGCCCGCCATTTTCTGCCCGCAAGTCCAAAGTCATCTCAACCGGCTCGACGCTGGTTGAACCTAAAGCTGCCATTGG
>CANGVB010000568.1 GCA_947456995.1 Bryobacteraceae bacterium
AAGACTACAAGTTTAGTTGGAAGTGTGCGCACAAATAAAAAAAGGAGGATCGCTTTTCAGCGATCCTCTTTTGAGTTGAAAGATAAGGCGATAAGACTTAGCGACGACGGCGAGCAGCGGTTGCGAGAGCAACGAGGCCAGCGCCCATCAGAGCTACGGTCGAGGGCTCAGGAACGCCCGTCTGTTCCGGAGTGTAGTCAACTACGTAGCGGATGTCGAAAGTTGCACCGGTGATGCCAGTGATACCAGTGAAAGAAACTGCCGCGTTGAAGGGAGCGAAGTAGGCCGGATCGCTGGGTGAGAGCGGACCAACGGTAACGATGTTGCCACGGTTTGCCAGGTTGAGCAGAACACTCGATACGTCCAAAGCAGTGCCGGGTGAGTCGATGCTGTAGGTGAGGTTCGGGGTCAGAGTGTCGAACGGATTGTAGGTGAAGTCAACTGCATAGGTCATGTTGATGAAGTTGAAGGTTGCTCCGGAAGGCAGCGCACCGAAACCGGGGCAGGAAACTGTATCGATACCGCTCTGGCCGAGAACAGCCTTTACGGTGCAGTTTTGAGTCATAGTTGCGCCGAACATGCTGGAAGCAAATGCAAGGCTAGCGATCAAAAGAATTTTTTTCATGAAAAATATCCCTCCTAAAGGATGTCTTTGGGGGGGTAATGGGACTTCCCTACTACCCTCACAGAAGAAGTATAAGAATTGTACTAGTCGCTCGTCAAGCAAAAAGTGGTATTTTCTCTTCGAAAGTTTAAACTAAAGCGTTGAAAGTACTAGGAAAAGGCATATGCCACTGCTATCTAAACAAGAGTTCATCGAATCGACATGGAAATCGTGCGATTTAGTACCGCCTGGCGATAGCTAAAAGTACTGTGGGAGGGCAATCCCTCTGCTTCGCTTATTTCGCATAGCACCATAGACAATCCTGCGAGAGCTGTTCGAATTCTTGGGTGCTGAAGATAGGATCGATCTACATCCCCGAACAAATCCTGTGAAAGAATATCCCCATGAGCAGCCCCAGGCAGACTATTTCAAAGGAGCTTAAAGCCACTTAAATGCCATACGCACCCAACGACCAGGTTCAAATCGCTCTTATCGGCTCTGGCGGAATGGGCCAGGGCGATGCCCGCAATGCTACCGCCCAGCCCGGAACCAAACTGATTGCCGCTTGCGATATTTACCAGAGCCGGCTGGAACGGATGAGAGAGACTTACGGGCCCAGCACGTTTATCACTCGCGACTACCGCGAGATTCTGGCGCGAAAAGACATTGATGCCGTAATCGTCGCTACCCCCGACCACTGGCACTCACGCATCACAACCGAGGCACTGCAGGCCGGCAAACATGTCTATTGCCAGAAGCCAATGGTACAGAAGGTGGAAGAAGGCCCCGGCGTGATCGCTGCCGAAAGGGCCAGCGGGAAGATCCTTCAGATCGGCAGCCAATATGTGAGTTCGCATGTTTTTGTAAAAGCACGTGAGCTTTATCAGCAGGGTGCCATCGGCGAACTCAATCTGGTGGAGGCGTGGCTGGACCGGAACTCGGCACTTGGGGCCTGGCAGTACTCCCTGCCCGCCGACCCCAATGAGCGCGATATCGACTGGGACCGTTTTATCGGCCATGCTCCGAAGCGCGCCTTTGAACCGATTCGCCTCTTCCGCTGGCGCAATTATGGCGACTACGGGACAGGTGTGGCTGGAGACTTGTTTATCCACTTATTGAGTGGCCTGCACACTGTGACCGGGAGCCTGGGCCCAAACAAGGTGTTTGCCAGCGGTGGAGTTCGATTCTGGAAAGACGGCCGGGACGCGCCCGACGTGATGCTGGCGATTCTCGACTATCCGCAGTCTCGTGCACATCCCGCATTTACACTGAGCCTGCGGGTGAATCTGGCGAGCGGGATCGGCCAGGAATCGTTTGGCTTCCGGTTCTATGGCAGTGAAGGGATCCTTACGACGAGCTACTCGAGTCTGCGCCTGGAGAAGCACCCCAGAGACACCGAGCCGGGCTATACGATCAATACCTTTGCGAAAAAGGATCAGGATGCATTCCTCAAGCAATACCGCCAGCAGTATCCACTGAAGCCTCCGTCGGTGACCTCCGACAGCGAATTCCGCTTTGCCCCGAGGGCCGACGCGCATCAACTGCATCACGAGGCTTTTGCCAAAGCGATCCGGGGAGGCGGGCCGTCGGTCGAGGATGGCACCTTTGGCTTCCGCGCCGCGGCTCCAGCGCTGCTTTGCAATCAAAGCACGGAGTCGGGTATCGCCTACGGCTGGGATCCCGTCAAGATGCTTCGCGTTTGATGCTGAAGAGGCGGCGAAATCCGCGTAGTCTGGTAATGATGAAACTGTTTTTATGTTCGCTCTTCGGCCTTGCCTCTTTGTGTCTGGCTCAGCATGCCAGTCCGAATCCAGGCAAGATCGTGCCTCGCATCTGGCCTGGATATGGAGAACTACGCTTTCAGGTTTCCAGTACAAGCGAAGAAGCCAGGAAGTGGGCCAACCAGGGGCTTCGGCTGGTATATGCGTTTAATCATCCGGAGGCTGCGGCTTCGTTTCGTAAGGCTACCGAGCTCGACGCCAATTGCGCCATGTGCTGGTGGGGGCTGGCGTTTGCCTTGGGCAACAATATCAACGCGCCGTTGATGCCTGAGAATGCCAAGCCTGCCTATGAGGCGGCTCAGAAGGCTCTGGCGCTCAAGGCCAGCCCTCGCGAAACTGCCTATATCGAAGCGCTGGTGAAGCGATACGCACAAGAGAACCCGCGAGACCGTTCTGAGCTGGACAAGGCCTTTGCTTTCGCCATGCGCCAGGTATCGAAGGACTTTCCCGACGATCTCGATGCGATGACGCTGAGCGCCGATGCATTGATGAATCTGACGCCCTGGAAGCTCTGGGCCAAGGATGGGAAGCCGAACACCTACACGCTGGAAATCGTAGAAAAACTGGAAGCCGTGCTGCAGCGTGACCCGCTGCACATGGGCGCCAATCACATGTACATCCACGCAGTTGAGGCCTCGCCCACTCCCGAGCGAGCATTGCCGAGTGCTGCGATTCTTGCCAGCCTCGCCCCCGCAAGCGGGCATCTGGTGCATATGCCGGCGCACATCTACACGCGCACGGGAGACTATGAGCAATCGGCAGCTTTGAATCTTAAGGCGGCGGCGCTTGATAAAGCCTACTTTGAAACCGTGGGTGGCCCGACGTTTTATACGCCGTACTGGTATCACAACCTGCACTTTCTGAGTTCTGCTTTGACGATGATGGGACGCTATGAGGAAGCCAGGGCCGCGATTGTGGAAGCCGCGCGGGAACTTGAGCCGGTTGCCCGTATGGAGCCCATGTTTGAGGCTTCGATTTCGATGCCGCTCTTTACAGAAGTTCGCTTTCA
>CANGVB010000569.1 GCA_947456995.1 Bryobacteraceae bacterium
CGGGCGTTGGGGATGAGGTCCAGTTTGCCGCTGTTGCGTGCGGCAGTGATGAAGACACGCAGGGAATCGAACTTGGAGCCGGAATCGCAACCCTGCCAGCAGGGGCCGCAGTAATGGCAGGCGGGGCGGCCTTTGTGATCCTGGCTGAGGATCGCTTTGGGGATAGGCAGTACCTTAAGACCGCGGCCGAGGGATTCGCAGGCCTTGGTGAGCAGCACTTCGGCTGGTTTGGGCCGGAAGGGAGCGAGGCCTTTGTTGAGGGGGAAGCCACCAACGGCTTCGACGGTAGAGGAAACGCCGATCAGTTCTTCGACACGGTCGTAGAAGGGCGCGATTTCGTCGTAGGTGAGCGGCCACTTGGTGTCGAAGTCGTCTTTGGGTTGGAATTCGTTGGGGCCGAAACGCGGAGTGACGCCCGCCCAGAAGAGGCTCTTGCCACCGACGGCGCGCATGCGCCACCAGTCGAAACGCTCATTGTTTGCAACCGAGTAGGGCTCTTTAGTCTTGTCGGCCAGGAAGCCGGTTTCGGTGAGCCACTCCTGGAAGTAATCTCCACGAAGACCGCGATTGGGGAGATTCCAGCGGCGAATGCGGTGGGTGGGGAATTGGGCCACGCTTTTCATAGGCCCGGCTTCGAGCATGGCGCAGTTGAGGCCTGCTTTGGTGAGAACATTTGCAGTCATGCCGCCAGAGGCACCAGAACCAATGATGCAGACGTCGTAAATCTTCATGGGGCTAAGTCCTTGATCTCAAAAGGGGCTTGTAATTTGCAGGGATTGAAAACGACTCACCCTGGTATCCGGGGAATTCGCGAAGGAAGGCCATCCCCTGATAGCCCAGTTCTTTGCTGATGCCCTCTTCGGAGGTGTAGAAGGCTGCCGTAAGGGCTGTTTTGAAGAGGATGAAGAATTGATCTTCTTTTGATTTTGGAGCAAATTCGTTGGCGGCCAGTTGTGTGAGCTCAGTATCGGTGTCTTTGGCCTTGGCCCAACGGGCGAGACCGCTACGCCAGGTGCGCTGGAGCGAAGGGGCGGCATTGGCCAGGGTGTGGTCAATATAGGACTCGATTTGGGCCGAAGCTGCACCTCCGCTGTGGTCTGAGGGGGGGATCATGACGGTGGCAAAGCGCTTCAGCGTTGCCAACTCATTCGGAGTCAGAAATTTCAGCTTGTAATCGGATTTTGTTGCTGTGGTGGCAGCGTGATTGTGGGCCTGATCTTCGGCCTGAGCCCAAAGTGAAAGCGCGAGGCCAATCGCGGTTCGGCGCGAGAACTGCATGACGATACTTTAGCGTGAGATCTCTAAGGTCTTTACATGTTTTTGCCGATTAGTAGGTGTCCCATGAATTCTGAAACAGATTCCTATTCATTTATCGAGACTGAAACATTTCAGCCTGAGGAGTTTGCCCGAACGGAGCCTGCGTCCTATACGCTACCGATCGGCACTCAGCCGGAATTGAAAGGGGATGGGCTACCCACGCCTATGCCGCCCAGCACCATGGCTGAAACCGGGATTACTGAAAGCACTGTAGAACAACTGATTCTGAAGCAGTTGTACTTCAAGGGCGAAGCAATGGGGCGCGATATCTCAAACGCGCTGGGCTTTAAGTACAGCGTAATTGAGCCAATGGTGGAGACGATGAAGCGCAATCACTTAATGGTTGCCAAGCGCTCCATGGGTATGGGTAATATGTCGACCGTATTCGTGCTGAGCGAAGCGGGTCGAAAGCTGGTGCACCAGTATCTAGAAATCAACTCCTACGCTGGGGCCGCACCGGTGAGCCTGGACGAGTATTGTGAAATCGTAAAACTGCAGAAGCTGGATCCAGGCTGGTTGACCAAAGAAGCACTGAACGGTGCTTACAGCCACATGGTGGTGAGTGAAGAGATCTTGAGCCAGATTGGCCCGGCTGTTAACTCCGGCAAGAGCTTTCTGATCTATGGGCAGCCTGGAAACGGCAAGACGTTTCTAGCTGAAGCCCTGTTCAACATCAATACGTCTCCGATCTATATTCCTTACGCGATTGAATGTCAGGGGCAGATCATTCAGGTTTATGATCCTCTGTATCACGCGCCACTGGATGCCCCGGCGGAATCACTATCCGTGCTCTCCAATGCTGTAAGCGATAGCTTTGCTTACGACAAGCGCTACTTCCGGTCAAAGCGGCCCTTCATCACAACTGGTGGTGAATTGACGCTTCAGAACCTCGACTTGAGCTTTAACCCGGCGAGCAAAATCTATGACGCGCCATTTCAGGTGAAGGCAAACAACGGGATCTATCTGATCGATGACTTTGGCCGCCAGAAGGTGACGCCGTCTGAGGTGTTGAACCGGTGGATTGTACCGATGGAGCGGAAGATCGACTATCTCAACTTCCAGCAGGGCGGCAAGATTACTGTCCCGTTTGAATGTTTCCTGGTTTTTTCGACGAACTTAAATCCCGAGCAACTGGGTGATGAGGCATTCCTGCGCCGCATTCAGTACAAGATGTTTCTACGCAGCCCGGGTGAAGCGGAATTTGCCGAGATCTTTGAGCAGTTTTGCAAAAAGATGGATGTGCCGCTGGCTTCAAACCTCGTTGGCCGCTTTCTGACGAAGTATTACCGGAGTGGAAAGAAGCGGATGCGTCGTTGCCATCCGAGGGACGTAGTGATGCATGCGATTGATCACATCCGATTCGAGCGGCTGCCCTGGGTTTTGACCGAAGAGGTGCTCGATCACGCTTTCAATAGTTGTTTCACTACGGTGAATCACTTCGACGACTAGCCCTGTTTTGCCACCTTATCGAGCAATTCAGCATTTGCGATGATGCTGTGTTTACCCTCAGACTCAATTACCAGATGGGTTGGAGTGATTGAGCTAAGCACGCCGGTTTCGCCTGAGAGGGTGAGCGGTTTTCCTACTTCAAGAACTTTCCTGGCATAGAAGCCTGCTGCGAGATTGCGAACAATATCGCGTGTGCCGAGGCCGAAGGAGAGGCCAAAGGCCAGGGCTGCTCCTCCAAGGACGATGCTCGTAACAATACGGACAATCTCGGTGTCGATCTTGAGCTGCGCGATTGCCATCATGGCGCAGACAAAAAGGATTGTGCTTGAAACCACCTTTCCGAGTGCTGGTGCGAACTCAATGCCTGAAGTCTCTGCCGACTGGGCGACTGTCTGGCCGGCAAATTGGCCGATGGATGAGCCGAGGATCAGCAGCAATAGTGCTGCAACAATGTTCGGCAGGTAAGCGAAGAAAGCACCGATAGCGCTGGAGATCGCGGCCAAGCCTAATGCGTCGGCAGCCGTGTTTGCCAGCAGCAGCAAGACGAGGAAGTAAGTGGCGCGGGGCAGAATCAGCGACAGGGGCTGGGTAAGGCCGAGTTGGGTGAGAGCCTGTTCGAC
>CANGVB010000570.1 GCA_947456995.1 Bryobacteraceae bacterium
GGACGACCTCTTCACCCAGCAGGCAGAGGAGCCAGCGTATGGGGCGGATGAAGCGTGCGCCGCCCTTGCCGGGCCAGAGCATCGTCTTGGGCCAGGGGATGCCAAGGATGAGGCCTGGGAGGCCGGTGGAGAGGATCTCAATCGCTGTCTTGCCGGCGACTTGCTTGCGGAAGCTGTAGTAGGTGCCTTTGGCGGTTTCGATCAGCTCAAGATCAGCAGAGGTGACGCCGTTTTTCTTGGCGAAGCCTTCGACGGCTTGCGGGTTGGCTTGCTTGGGCGGGCCGCTGATGAGCTCTTCACGGTCTGCTTCGCGTTCGGCGAGGCCTGAGAGCTGGACTACGAGGCGGCGAGGCGTAGCGTCGGCGAGGGTGACTTTGCCGCCGAGCTGGGCTACGAGGTCGGTGAGTTTGGAGGAGAGATGGTTGAGGCCATCGACGATCATCCAATCGGGGATTTCTTCGACGCCGATTTCGAGGAGTAGATCTTTAGTTGCCATTATGCTGCCACCTCACGTGGGGTGAATTGCTGGTCTACCCAGAGGCCTGCGACTCCGACGGCGAGCTTGCGGACGCGGCCGATGACGCCGACTCGCTCTGTGACACTGATGGCACCGCGGGCGTCGAGGAGGTTGAAGAGGTTGGAACACTTCAGCACCTGGTCGTAGGTGGGCAATACGGGGAAACGCTCTTTGCCAGTTTCGAGGCTCTTGTAGAGGTCGATCAGGCGCTGGCATTCACCTTCGTGGAGTTCAAAGAGCTTCCAGAGTGTGGGGACGTCAGCCATCTCAAAGTTGTAGACGCTGAACTGCTGTTCTTCTTTGAGGCGGACCTGACCGTAATTGAAGGCGTCGGTCCACTGGATGTCATAGACGCTTTCTTTGTCCTGGAGGAAGGCGCAGAGGCGTTCGAGGCCGTAGGTGATCTCAGCGGGGACGAGATCGAGGTCTACGCCGCCGCACTGCTGAAAGTAGGTAAACTGCGTGATCTCCATGCCGTCGAGCATCACCTGCCAGCCGATGCCCCACGCGCCCAATGTTGGGGATTCCCAGTTATCTTCTTCGAACTTGATGTCGTGCTTTTTGAGGTCGATGCCGATGGCTTCGAGGGAGCCGAGGTATTGCTCGATGACGTCTTCGGGCGTGGGCTTGAGGATGACCTGAAGTTGCGAGTGTTTGTAGAGACGGTTGGGATTTTCGCCGTAGCGGCCGTCTGCCGGGCGGCGGCTGGGCTGGACGTAGGCAACGCGGTATTCATCGGGGCCGAGGACGCGCAGGAAAGTTTCCGGGCACATGGTGCCAGCGCCGACTTCTACGTCGTAGGGCTCTGTGATGATGCAGCCCCGATCTGCCCAATACTGCTTTAGGCGAAAAATCATTTCCTGATAGGTCTTCATGCCAAATCCTCCAGCATGGGGGCTGCGAACAGCCTCCGTTCAATGTGTGATTCGATCAGCCGGACCATGGCGCGTCGCAGGTCTCGTGCTGTCTGTTGGGTCCACTCGCGTTCAGGCATCTGTTCGACGCTTGATTTCAGGATCTCGCCGAGAATTGCGTTTGATTCCGCGCTGAGTGGGACTTCGGGTAGAAAGCCGCTGAGGCGGACTGCCCAGACTTCGAAGTAAGTGACGGCTTGCCAGACCCCGGATTCTCCGCGCAGGCGCATGAATTCGAGAACACGGGCCATTAGCCGGAAGTACTTTTCGTTGACTTCCGCCAGGGGCAGGAGATGTTCAGAGATTTCAGCCATTACGTCCAGGGCAATGCCAGTCGAATACACGCGGCTCAACTCAAACTGCGAGTGTTGAAGGTCGCAGTGATCAATTCGAACCAGATCCCGGTTTTCTCGCGCTGTATAGTGAATTTGCACCTGGCTCAACCGTTCGAGAGAAGATCCAAAGCCGCCTTTGGGTTTTCTCGCCCGATTGGCCACACCTCGCAATTTCCCGTGGTCGCGTGTGAAGAAGCTGACGATCAAGTCGGCCTCTTTCAAAGGGAAGGTTCGAAGCACGATCGCTTCGCTGGCAGCCAATCTATAAGGCTAACAAAAAACAGACGGCGCAGCCCTGGAGGAGCTGCGCCGTCTGCTTAAGCGGAGGGGTTTATCTTAGAAGCCGAGACGGATTCCAAGACGGATTTCACGCGGACCCTGGAAGCCACCAGAACCACCAGCGGCAAAGGCACCGCCGGGCAACCCATAGATCGGATTGAGCGGGATGGTGGGGCTGCCTGCGATCACGAATTTCTTCGGATCGTAGCCGGCGAAGAAGCCGCCCGGAGCTGCAGTGGCGGGGATGCCGATAGCGCCGGCACGGTTCAACTGGGTAACGCGGGCAATGACGATTGCCTGGTTAAACAGGTTTGTCGCGTTGGCGTCGAGGCGCAGGGTGGCACGCTCGTTCAGCCGGATCGTGTGGGACACGCTCAGGTCTGTTTGAGTGAGCACGGGAGTGCGGCCCATATCGCCACGGCCATAGGGGAAGGTGGGAGCCGACAGGTAGATGACCGATGTTGAATCGGGCGTGCCGCTGTAGGCGAGCTGGTTGAGGCCAAAGAAAGTGCTGCCAGCGCGGGTCTTCAGTTCGTAGGAGGCAAAGGCCTTAAACGTGTGAGGACGGTCTGTAGCAAGGCGGCCATAGGCGTTCCTCTGGCTGCCTGAGGCGTCGAAGTAGTAGTAAGGCAAGTCGAAGGCGCGGCTGACACCTGGATCGGAGCGGCCGGATTCATCAGAATTGGCTGAGCCCGAGTAGTTGCCATAGAGGCGGCTGTAGGTGTAGCTCGCCATTACGTTCAAGTTGCGTGAGTAGCGGCCGTCCATGCGGAATTCCAGGCCGTCGTACTGACGCTTGGCTTCAGGGACGAGGAATTCCTTGCCGTCGGGGGTCTTCTGGCCGTAGACGGACTTGGTGTCGCGGGTGAGTCCAAAGCCGGGGTTGCCGATGACGTACTGTTCGCTTTCTTCTGCGTCGAGAACACCGATGTCTTCGATGGCCTTGAGCAGGTCTTTACGAGAGTAACGGATGCTGGCAACCAGCTTCTCTGAGATCTGGTGAGCTACGCTTGCCGTGAACTCGCGCGAGGTGTAGGGCTTGATGTTGGGATCGATACCTTCGATTTCACCAGCGGAGTTGATGGGCAAAGTACGGTTGTCATAGCGGGTGATGGCAGGGCCACCAGCGCCAGGAGTGGTAAGGCCAAGGGCGAAGACGTTCGGGTTGTCGAGCTTGTAAACGTTGCTGACCCAGAAGTCGCCGCCGAAGCTGCCGCGGGCAAGTTCATAGCGGAGAACGTCGTAGTAGATGCCGAAGCTGCCGGCAACTTTCCACTTACCGTCGCCGAAGAGATCCCAGGCTACGCCAAGGCGTGGAGCAATCTTGTCGCCCCAGTTGA
>CANGVB010000571.1 GCA_947456995.1 Bryobacteraceae bacterium
AGAAGATATTTCTGGTGCATGGGGAGTCGCGGCAACAGGAAGCGCTTAAGACTGTGGTGGAAGCCACTTATGATGTTGAGGTTGTGATTCCGTCTCGGGGAGACAAGTTTGAGGTGAGTTAGGGGATCTCGATCTTTGTACCTTCACAAGAGGAGGAGGGCTGAATCTATGAATTCGCTTGAAGAAATCGAACGCGCTATTGAGAGCCTCAAGCCACAGGAATTGGTTCAGCTCTACGCTTGGTTTGATGGGCAACGTCCGGCAAGTTTGCCCTCGCCTGACGCGATGGTGTTTGAACAGGGACTGGGGTTGTTCGGTAGCCCGGAAGACGCAAAGCTGCTGGATGAAGTGGTTGGTCTTGCTTATAAAGAGCGCCGTCGTCCGGCAAGAGGAAGCACTTAGGGATGTTGTGGAGGCAACCAATCAAGTTTAGGTTGTGATTCCGTCGCGGGGGGACAGGTTTGCGGTGAGTTAGGGAATCTCGATCATCTTGGGCGTGATCTTGTCGCGCTGATAGACGGGGCTGATGACCAGGTCTTTGAGGGGATCTTCCTTGATGGGGGCTGGAGTTTGTACGATTACTTCGTGCGTGTTGCCGCCAAAGAATACACCGCCGCCGCGCAGCCTTCTGTTGCGTTGCATCGTTTGTGTTGTGCTTCGCGAGGGTGGATTGGGACGGAGGCCTGGGCCGTAGGGGTTGGGCAAGGGCAGGGTCTGGTTAGAGCCTTGTGCGCAGAGCAATAGAGACGTGCCGAGGATTAGGGCTGCTGTTCTCATATCTATGATTCTAGCTCTTTACGTCGTGAACTCGATGAGGGCTTCGGTCCAGTGGCGGAGGTCGTGTTTGTCGAAGGCGATGCTGGCGTTGATGGTTTGTAGGCCACTGGTTGCTGAAGGTGGATTGAGTTTGATTGTAGCTGTTGATTCCTCACCGCTTGGGACACGGAGTTTTATTGGTGTTGGAATGGGCCAGCCTGGTGGAGGATGGATTTGGATGTGGAAGTCTTTGGCGACGGGGGAGTGGTTGAGCACCGTTGCTTGGATGATCAAGGGTTTGTTGGGGCTTGTCTGTTGGACGTAGGGGGCGAGGCGGAACCATTGCTCGTCGATGCTGTAGTTGGCGTCGTCGAAGGGAGTGAGGTCCTTTAGGATGGGGATGCGTGCTTCGAGAGATTTTCTGAGCTCAGTGAGTGGGCTTGACGAGAAGCGGAAGAGGGGTTCTACGTGTTGGTTGACGAGGTAGGCGTCTGGTATTTTTTCAAGGATGCTCAGGCAATACAGCAGACCTTTTTTCGGGTGGAGGAGGTTGCGGTTGAGGAGGCAATAATCGTCGACGCCGCTGGGGGTGAAGCTGTCTCCGACGAAGAGGACTTTTTGGTCTTTGGCTTCTACGAGAAGGGCGCCATGATAGAGCGTTTGGCCTGGGAAGTGGAAGTTCTGGAGTTTGAATTCGTGCCAGTCTCTTGATTCTTTATCCTGCCAGGGGGCGAGACCGGGAATCGGGTTTGGGGTGAGGCAGGGCATGCGGTACCGCTCGGGATGCATGAGGATGTCGCGTTGTTCGTAGCTAGACCAGAGTTCGGCTCCGAATTGGTTGGCTGCGGTTTGAGCGAAGTCTGTGGGGTCGTCGTGATAGTGGGTGATGTAGACGGCACGGAGTTTTTTGAAGACTCCTTCGGATTGCCAGGTGCGGACCTGATTGATGATTCGCTGGCTGCCGCAATCGATGAGGATTGCTTCGCCGGATTGAGAGACTATAAGCCGGGCGTTGTCGATTTGTCGCATCCAGGTGGGGAGATCCTTCTGGATGGTTTCGGCATAGGGTAGGCCGTTCGGTTTGGTTGTGCCGAGAATGCGAGCTGCGCGGGCGTTGTAGTTGTCTGCGCCGAAGTACCAACGGTAGGCGTCGGTTTGCATGTAGTTGGCGTAGAGGGCGGCTAGACGATCCAAAAGCAGAGTGATCTGTTCTTTGGGGTTGTTGATGATGGGGCCACGGGCTGGGATGAGCTGGTGAGGGTTGAGGGCGGCGATGCGGCGGAGGCTGGCCATCAGTTCTGCCATGCGGGAAGCGAAGCCGTGATAGCCGCGGACTTTGAGATCGGGGATAGCGTCCTGGAGGCTGTAGATGTCGAGGAGTTTGCCGCCGGGGTAAATGAGGTCGCCTGTCGCAATTGTTCGTTTTCCGTCGAGCAAGAAGGAATAGGAGACGGCACCGCGAGTGAAGCCGGGAGTTGCGATGACATCGATGGTTAGGTCTTGCCAGCGGATCTGGTCTTTATCCCCTACTGTCTTGGGGTTGCTGATGGGGCGGGTAGGGAAGTGGGTGGACTGGTTGGCGTAGTCGTGGAGGCGCGTTGTTTTGTAGAGGGCTTGCCAGGCCGCCTGGGGGTTGGTGAAGAGGTTGGCTTCCGTTAGCGGGATTACTGCTGTTGCCCCTGCTTCGATTAGGTGTTGGGCGGACCAGGAGATGTCGCGGCGGGCGTGGGTGAGGAGGACTTGATCGGCCTTGGCGATGCGGCGGAGAGGATCGCCGTAGATGACGAGGTTGTGGTTGTTGCGGTGGAGGGCGAGGGTGTTGGTGGGGCCGGGGTGGAAGGTGATTGATTTCGAGAAGGCGTTGGCTGCGGTTGCGGCAAGGAGGGCGCGGCGGGTGAGCATTTGAGGTGGAGTTTATCAGGCTGGGTATTGATCTGGCCAGCAGAGGTTGAGCCAAAGGTTGAGGGTGCGGTCGTAACGATGGAGGTCTCCGAGGAGGTAGAGGCGGTGCTCTTCGTGATAACGCTCGATTAGGGTTTTGGCGGTGATGTGGCCTTGGGCGGCGAGGTGCTGGACGTCTATGCGGTCACGCGGATCGTTGCGTTCCAGTTTGGATAGAGCCAAATCATGGGCTTCAAGCGCATAAAGGGTAATCTTGCTGAGGCTGGGGGTATCGAGCAGAAGCAACCGATCCTGATGATCGCACGGGATGGTAACGATTGCTGGGACCTGTTGGATATACACGTGGTATTTGGTGTAGAGCGGCGAGCCAAAGCCGGCAAGTTTTTCGACTGGCAACGACTGGTTTGATGGTTCAAGAACAAGCGCGTCGATGTCTACTGTATTTCGCTGGAGCCCATAACAGCTTTTGACTACAAAACCACCCATGCAAGTGATGCAGAGAGGCGCCTGGATTAACGCGTCGAGTTCGTTGAGAAAGCTGAGCCACGGCTCAGTTAGGGTGAACATTCGGAAAACTCCATCGCTTTAGGCTTGAGGTCTTCAAGTCCGTCAATAGGTTCCAGTGCTTGGCTTGAGCTGTCTGCTCTCCCTTGTGCAGCCAATTTCGTTCGGCAGCCGACATCTTGTCGTTGCAGAGGGTTTGCTGGTTGGCAAGACGTGCAAGCTC
>CANGVB010000572.1 GCA_947456995.1 Bryobacteraceae bacterium
AATCTGTTTGGTCGCCCCTGTCGCCACATCCACTTCCAGCACATCCGCCGAATAAGACTCGTTCGGCTCACTGGTCTTGCGGCGCTCCACCGCAATCGACTTCCCGTCCGGAGCCCAGTCGAAGCTCATCACATGAAAGTCACCTTTGAGCAGACTCTTCGCTGTCGCACCAGCCGCTTTGAGATCCAGAATCCACAAACTCTGTCTCGGAGGCTTCTCGCCTATGACGCGAAAATCCAGCTTCTCCTTGCGCCGCTTCTCAAGCTCTTTGTCTTCTTCGGTTGCCGCAAACGCAATAAAGCCCCCGTCAGGAGAAACACGATATTGCCCGAGCGCGCCCTTCCAGTCGGTGAGCTTTTCGGCTTCGCCGCCTTCTACCGGCAAGCGGTAATAGTTACGCTTCCCCGATCGATCCGATGCAAAGAAGATCGACTTCCCATCTGCAGCCCAGGCCGGAGCATTCACACCCTTATCGCCCTGCGTCAGTTGCCGGCGCCCACTGCCATCCACCCGGGCAAAGAAAAGATGCGTCAGCATCTCACTCTTCTCGGCTTCGATTACGGCACGAGTCTCAAGCCATACGACGCTCTTGCCATCAGGAGAAGGGATTACTTCCGAAATCGTCTTCAGCTTCATCGACAAAGCAGGAGACCACTCTGCAGCCCACAGCCCGGCACTGCACAATACCAGCAGGATCATTCGCATAGAGCGAGTGTAATCTAAGCCGGAGCCATTTCGCTCCACACGTGCAACTGGTCTCGCCCGCCCCGCTTGGCCGTGTATAACGCCTCATCCGCCTTCGTAAACAGAGACTGCGAATCCATCATTTCCTGCCACTCGCAAACCCCACAAGAAAAGGTGACCTTATGTACGCTCTGGTCGGGAGCGATAAACAACTCACGCCGCACCAGCTCACAAAGCCTTGAGAGCATCGCCGAAGCTTCGTTTTCTCCACCCTGCACCGAGATCACAAACTCGTCGCCACCCCAACGCCCTACCCAGTCCGTTCGACGCACATTGCTTCTCAGCAGATCTCCAACCTGCCGCAACACCGTATCTCCAAAATCGTGACCGTAGGTATCATTCAGCATCTTGAAGTTATCGATATCGAGAATCGCAAAGCTCAGAGAGTTCTGACGAATCCGCGTCAGCTCAATGGAATCCTTTAGTCGATTCTCGGCGCTGCGCCGGTTGTAGATCCCCGTTAAATGATCGATCGCCCCATTTTGATTCGCGCTCTCCACCAGATCTTTCATCGACCGGGTAATGTAGTTCACGTTCGACATCAGGCTGCCCACTTCATCGCGATAATGTGCCGGCAAATCCGGCAACACTCGCTCATTCAGGAATTGGTTTAACTGCCGCGACGTGTAAAGAATCGGACGCAGAATCGTCGACAGTGTCCAATAAGCAAACACCGCCGCCGCCGCTGCGGCCAAGCCGCTGATCAGAATCGCCTGTTCGAGTTCAGGTCCCCGCAGGGTCGAAAACCCGATGAAATACATCTCCATTACCGACACCGGCAACAGCACGCTTACCACTACTGCAAACACCACTTTGCTGCGAAAGGATGTCACAAACGGCAGGCGGTTCAATAGATCGTAGAACTTCAATGCTTTCGACATGAACCTTTTTGCGCCTCTGGTGAATCCATCGGCCCTTTTGAAGACGTCTTTAGAACAGCAGTGCCTTTTCTTAAGGAACTACGCGACGAGCCTTAGAGCCATCGCATCAGGAGATAGAATGAAAATCGTGAAGCTTGCTCTTTTGGCCATTTGTACATTTGCCCTGGCGCTCTCTGCCCAGGAGGCCTACAAAGGCCCTGTCCCTGAAAAGACCGATTTGCCTTTCATTCGCCATGCCAACAAGTTGATCCCCACCGATCCCGGTGATGCCAAAGAAGAAACCGTCAAAGGCGACACCATCTACACCGTCTCCGGTGCTGCTGCCACGGCCAAAACCCCACTCACCGAGCCTACCTTTATCGTTAAGGTGGACAAGCTCAACGTCCAGCAGATGGCCCTCTACAAGATGGAAGCCAAAGGGGGACAGCGCGTCCTGAACCTGCCGCAAAAGCCGAAGAAGAACGGCCCACGCGCCGTCCGTCTCTCTCTTGAGCCCCTCTCCTCAGGTCTCTATAAACTCGAAGTTCAAGAGGCACTAGAGAACGGTGAATATTGTTTGTCACCCGGCGGCTCCAACGCGGTCTTCTGTTTCGCTGTCTATTAAACTGGCTTTGCTAGACTGGTGAGTTCTATGTTTCAAGGCCTCGAACACACCGCAATTGCTTCACCCAACCCTAAGAGACTCGCTGATTGGTATGTAGCTCATCTTGAGTTCCACATCAATTTTGAATATTCCGGCAACTATTTCGTGAAAGCCCAAAACGGTTCCATGCTCGAAATCATCCCGAGCGCTGGCGAACCCGGCCCCAACGAAATGAAGACCCCCGGCATTCGCCACCTCGCCATCGCCATCGACGATTTCGACGCTGCCTACGCCATTCTTAAGGACAAAGGCGTCACCTTCGTCGGTGAGCCATTCGCCAATCAGGGCAATCGCCTCGCCTTCTTTGAAGATATCGATGGCAATCTCTGCCACCTGATTCACCGCGAAAAACCGCTCCCCTAAGAAATTCCCAGCATTGAAACGTCAGATTTTTAAGGCATTCGAGTACCCCGAATTCCGGCTCATGTGGCTGGGGGCTTGTACTTCGTCCATCGGGACCTGGATGCAGAATCTGGCCCAAAGCTGGCTTGTCTACGAGCTCACAAAATCGGCCTGGTATCTGGGTCTTGATGCCTTCCTCGGGCAGATCCCGATCTTTCTCTTCAGCATGTTTGGCGGCGTCGTGGCCGATCGCAAAGACCGGCGCAAGATCCTCGTAGTCTCGCAGCTCGTACAGATGACCTGCGCCATCACCCTCGCCACCCTTGCGTATTTCGGCGTGGTCGAGGTTTGGCACGTCCTTACTCTTTCCTTCATCGTGGGCACCGCCCAGGCCTTCGGCGGCCCTGCCTACCAGGCGATGATCCCGTCTCTGGTAAAGAAAGAAGACCTCCAAAACGCAATCGCGATGAACTCCATCCAGTTCAACGTAGCTCGCGTCATTGGCCCAACCATCGGGGGCGTCACGCTTGCGAAGTTCGGAGCGGTCTGGTGCTTCGGTCTCAATGCCTTCAGCTTCCTTGCGGTAATCTTCACACTCCTGAAGGTCGCGCCAAGACCCCCGGCCATGACAGGCAAAGAGCCCGTCCTCGAAAGCATGAAGGTCGGCCTGCGCTTCATCCGTGACAACTCCGTCATGGGCGGCCTCATCGTCCTCGCCTTCCTGATGACTTTGCTCGGCGTCTCGTTTATGACCTTCCTGC
>CANGVB010000573.1 GCA_947456995.1 Bryobacteraceae bacterium
GTTATGGGCTTGTTTGGCAAGCTTCTTACCTTTCTATCATAACTTCGAGCGCTAGCATCCAATTCATCGCTCGCCACTAATGCTTATTGAGCTAGTTCAACCTGAAGTTACTGAAGGTACTGCGCTGGATGCCGTGGACGTCGCCGACGATGAAGTCTACTTCTACCTGGCTGGGAAGCGTGGTGCCGTCGGGGAGGCGGGTGTAGTCGATTGTCATCTTTGTTGTGCCACTCTGCGTTGTGTGGCGGAGGATTTCGTGGGTCTTGGGATCGAATTGGAAGACGTGGCTTTTGGTTTCGTTTACGGCTTCCAGGATGTCGCCATTGAGGGTGAGCTTGTGGGTGGTGGCGAGGGCTCGCAATGAGGTTGTGGCGGGCTTGGCTTCCACGACTCGCTTCATGTCTTCCTCAACCTCCCATTGCTCGGCTGCGGTGAGAGGCTTGCCGTTGCGGGCGATCATCTTGCGGTAGCGCTGGCCCTGGAGCATGATGACGTCGAAGGTCTTGGTGCGCTGGCTGCCTTCGATGGGGCGGTTGTAGGGGTCAAGACGCCAGTTCTCCTGCACTTCCTGATAGGTGTAGCGGGCGCGCATCTCCTGCTGGCGCTCTTCGGCTCCGGCTACCAGGTTGAGGACTTCGAGGGCGGTGAGAATCAGTAGCGTCATGGTTGGGATCATTATGCTTGGCGATTTGTTCTTTCGTCCAGCCTATACCGTCAGGGCTAACCCATATAATTGCCAGATGCGCTGGTGGATCCTTACTCTGCTTTTCCTCGGGACAACGGTCAACTATCTGGACCGGATTATCCTCGGGATTCTATTGCCGGAAATCCGGAAAGAGATTCCGATCGATGACATCCTCTACGGGCAGATTTCGAGTGCTTTTCAACTTTCGTACACCATTGGCTTTCTGATCGCCGGCAAGTTTATTGACCGGGTGGGAACGCGTTTGGGCTACTCGGGAGCCATACTGTGGTGGAGTTTGGCTGCGGCGGCGCATAGCTTTATCCGCAATCCGCTGACCTTTGGCGCTTGCCGGGCGTTGCTGGGACTGGGCGAGGCGGGGAACTTTCCGGCAGCGATCAAGAGCGTTTCCGAGTGGTTCCCGAAGAAAGACCGCGCCTTCGCAACCGGCATCTTTAACGCAGGAACGAATATCGCAACGATGATCGGACCAGGACTTTTTGTCTACATGACCGCGCATTTTGGCTGGCGCACCTGCTTTCTGATCACCGCCAGTAGTGGACTTGTTGTACTTGCGCTCTGGTACTTCACCAAGGCAGAACCGCCACCTCAGGACGATGATGAGCCAGCGGCAGTAAAGCTGACCTGGGGCCAGGTGGCTCGCTACAAGGAGACCTGGGGCTTTGCGGCGGCCAAGTTTTTCTCTGATCCGGTGTGGTGGTTTTATCTCTTCTGGTTGCCACCCTACTTCTACGACGTGCGGCACTTTGATATGAAGCAAGTGTCGTGGGCCTTCCCGTTCATCTACCTGATGGCCGATGTGGGGAGCGTTGGCGGCGGCTGGATTTCTGGTTATTTCATGCGGCTAGGCTGGCCGGTGGGCAAGGCTCGCAAGGTCTCTATGGGGATCTTTGCCGGTTGCATGCCGATTGCAGCAACCAGTGTTTTGTTTGACAACCCGTTCATCGCAATTGGGTTGATTAGTCTTGCGACGACGGCGCATCAGGGGTGGTCTGCCAACCTGTATACGACCGTGTCGGATGTCTTCCCTAAAAGTGCTGTGGCCTCCGCGACTGGCATTGGCGCCAGTGTTGGAGGCCTGGGTGGGGTGATTTTCTCGACGCTACTGCCGGGCTATATCGTCACTTACTTTGGCTATGCGCCGATGTTTTTCATCATGGGCGCATTCCACTTGACTGGACTCTTTCTACTGCACAAGCTGATGGGCGATCTTAAGCCCATAGCTCATTAACGGGGCCATAGAGATCTTCCTGGCCGTAGGGGACGTACTCGAAGCCCCGGTTGAAGGGATCGTCGTAGCGGACGCTGGTGTAGTTGATACCCATGGCTGAGTAGATCGTTGCCTCGATGTCTTCGGGGCGGACGTCGCGTTGGCGGCTCCAGCCGAAGTCGCTGGTAGCTGAGCCGAGGGAGTTTGTCGAGCCGATGGCGCGGCCACCTTTGATGCCGGCACCGGCCAGGAAGGCGAATTGCTGCACGTAGTGGTCGCGGCCCTGTGCGGCCGAAAGTTGCCCGACCGTGCGGCCGAATTCGCCGGCCATCACGATGAGTGTGTCATTGAAGAGGCCGTTTGCCTTAAGGTCTGCAATGAGTTGGCCGACAGCAGCGTCGAGGGTTTTGACGCGATTGGGGAGGACCGTCTCGTTGTAGATATTGACGTGGTCGTCCCAGCCGCCGCTGGTGATTTGAATGAAGCGGGTGCCTGCGTTGGCCTTGAGGATTTTGACTGCGTTGAGGCAGGAGTCGCCAAGGGCGGAGGAGCCGTAGGGGACTCGTTCGGAGGCGGTGTATTTGAAAGCTTCATCGACTACAGGGTTGTACATCATGCCCCGGGCGCTCTTGTAGAACGAGTCCATGTCCTCGAGGGGTTTGCCGTAGGGACTGTTGGTACGGTTGGGGGCGTCGAGCTTGTTCATGAGGTCATTGCGCTCATTGAAGCGAGTTTGCCCGTCTGGATTCGTTACGTTGCGAAGGCCTGTGGTGGCAGGGTTGGTCTTGAGTGGCGCGTAGCCTGAAGAGAGGTAGCCACTGCCAACACCCTGAGTGCTGTTGAGGGCGATGAAGGTGGGCAGGACGTCGGTGGGCTTGCGTTCAGCTTCTTTTTCGATCGCGACGATGGAGCCGATGTTCGGGGCGATATCGCCCAGGACGGCTGCGGGGTTGCGGCCAATCTGGGTCCAGATCTGCGCGAGGTTGTGGACGAGGGCCCAGCTTCTCATGCTGCGGATGACGGTGAAGTCTGAGGTCATCGTGGAGAGCTTGGGCATGATGCCGGTGGGCAGCAGCATTCCGTTGATCGTCTCGGGCTTGAAGAGGGCAGACGGTGTGACCCCGTTGACCAGCTTGAGATCGAAGGTGTCGGTGTGGCTGGGTGCGCCTGTGAGCAGGATGAAGATCGTGTTCTTAGCCTTGTTGATCAGAGGCACGTTGAGCTTGTCGACGCGTACCTGAGCACTGGCCAGTTGCGGCATCCAGGAGAGGGTGACAGCGCCACCGGCGAGGCCGAGGAAGCTACGGCGGGAGGCGAAGGGCCGGTCGAAGAAGTTCTTGTGGCGGTGTGGATGCTTCTCGATGAATTTGAGGAATTTTTCGTTCTGTGTCATGGTGCGCCCCTTAGTAGTTGTAGATGAAGTCGACCTTGTTGTAGAGAGACCACA
>CANGVB010000574.1 GCA_947456995.1 Bryobacteraceae bacterium
CAGTCAAAAAAAGGGGCGCTGGCCGCAAGGTCAGCGCCCCTTTTTTGTTAAGCTCTGAAGCAGTGTTTACCCGCCGCGAAGCCCTCCTTCCCGCAGCAGCAGCCCTCTACGCTGCCTCCTCTGATGAACTCTGCTTCCACAGCGCCATAGACCTCGCCCAACTCATCAAATCAAAAAAACTCTCCGCCCGCGAATGCCTCGCGGCACACCTCAAACAAATTGAGCGCGTCAACCCCAAGCTCAACGCCATCGTAACCCTCGCTAGCGACCAGGCGCAGCAGGCAGCCAAACTCGCCGACGAACAACAGGCCAAACGCAAACCCCTAGGCCCGCTCCACGGCCTTCCTATCGCCCACAAAGACCTCGTCAACACCAAAGGTATCCGCACCACCTTCGGCTCCCCGCTTTTCAAAGACAACATCCCCGCTACCAACGACCTCATCATCGACCGTCTTCAGGCAGCAGGCGCAATCACAATCGGGAAAACCAACACTCCGGAATTCGGCGCCGGCTCACAAACCTTCAACCCCATCTTCGGCGCGACGCTCAACCCCTACGACACCACCAAGACCTGCGGAGGCTCCAGCGGCGGCGCAGCTACAGCACTGGCCTCAGGCATGATCCCAATCGCAGACGGCAGCGACATGGGCGGCTCTCTGCGCAACCCGGCTTCCTTCTGCAACATCGTTGGCTTCCGTCCCTCCATCGGTCGTGTGCCCTCCAGAGGCGCTCTCTTCCCCTGGTTTACCCTCAGTACAGCAGGCCCGATGGCCCGAAGCGTGGCCGATCTCGCCCTGCTGCTGAGCGCTATTGCAGGGCCCGATTCCAAGGTCCCCAACTCCTTACCGGAACCCGGCTCCACCTTCCGCCAGCCGTTGAACAGGACATTCAAAGGAACCCGCATCGCCTGGTTCAAAGATCTCAACGGCAACCCCTTCGATCCGCGTACTCTAGCCGTGATCAACGCTCAACGCAAAGTCTTCGAATCCCTTGGCTGCATCGTAGAAGAAGCCGAGCCAGACTTCACCGGTGCCGACTTCGCCTTCAAAACCCTCCGCGCCTGGAACTCTGCCGCCAACCACGGTGAACGCATCCGAACCCATCGCTCAGCTTACAAGGACACACTCCTCAAAGAAGTAGAAGACGGTCTCAAGCTCACCGGCCCGGACATCGCCAAAGCCGAACAACTCCACGGCCAGGTCTGGCAGCGCTTTCAGACCTTCCTCGACAAATACGATTACTTCATCCTGCCTACAACGCAGCTCCCCGCCTTCGACGTCAAGACTCCCTACCCAACTTCGATCAATGGAGTGAAGTTCGACAACTACATCGACTGGATGCGCTCCTGCTGGTTCATCTCGGTGACAGGCAATCCAGCCATCTCAGTCCCGGCAGGCTTCACCCCCGAAGGCCTCCCTGTTGGCATCCAGATCGTCGGCCGTCACAACAGTGACTTCAGCGTCCTCCAAATTGCCCACGCCTACGAGCAAGTCACAAGCATCTCGAAGAAGCGTCCGCTTCTCCCTACGGCATAGCTTGCCTTCGGCTAGTAAATCGCAACTCTCTGCGAGAGTGACTCTCTCTAAGCTGAGGATCACGCAGACTCACCCGAGCCTTGGGAATCAAGTCACTTGTAGTTCATACTCAAATTTCATGGCAGTAACCAGCTTCAACTTCGACAACACCTACGCAAAAGATCTCGAAGGCTTCTATGCCCCAGGCCAAGCCGACCCCGCTCCCGCCCCAAAACTTCTTAAGCTCAACACCGCCCTGGCGATAGAACTCGGCCTCGACCCAGACCAACTCAACGCCGCCGAAATCTTCTCCGGCAACCAACCGCCCGAAGGCGCAAGCGTTATCGCGCAAGCCTACGCCGGTCACCAGTTCGGCAACTTCGTTCCCCAACTCGGCGACGGCCGCGCCCTTCTGCTCGGCGAAGTCATCGACATTCACGGCCAACGCCGCGACATTCAGCTCAAAGGCTCCGGGCGCACTACCTTCTCGCGAGGTGGCGACGGCAAGGCCGCCGTAGGGCCGGTCCTCCGCGAATATCTGATGGGCGAAGCCATGCATGCCCTCAGCATCCCCACGACACGCGCCCTCGCTGCAGTCGCCACTGGTCAACCCGTCTTCCGAGAAACACGTCTCCCCGGCGCTGTCCTCACCCGTGTTGCCTCTAGCCACATTCGCGTCGGCACCTTCCAGTTCTTCGCCGCCCGCCAAGCCTATGACAAGGTCAAAAAACTCGCGGATTATTCAATCGCCCGCCATTACCCTGAGCTTGCCAAAGACCCCAACCCATACCTCGCCTTCCTCAATGCCGTTTGTGACAGACAAGCTTCGCTGATCGCGAAATGGGTCCACGTCGGATTCATCCACGGCGTCATGAACACCGACAACATGGCCATCTCCGGCGAAACCATCGACTACGGCCCCTGCGCCTTCATGGACCGCTACAGCCCCAGCACCGTCTTCAGTTCGATAGATCGTCAAGGCCGCTACGCTTTCGCCAACCAACCCGTCATCGCTCGCTGGAATCTCGCCCGTCTGGCCGAAACACTGCTCCCGCTCATCGACAATGACGACAAGGTAGCAATCGAAAAAGCCACCAACTCCGTCAACAACTTTACTGATCTTTACGACCACTACTGGCTCGAAGGCATGCGGGACAAACTAGGCCTCACCGGCGAGCCCCAACCCGGCGATCTCCTCCTCGCTACCGGTTTCCTCGCGGCCATGGACGGCCAGAACATAGACTACACACTTGCCTTCCGCTCACTGGCCGAACAACGCAGCCCCTCGGAAGCCTGGGCAGAAGCTTGGCGGGAACGCAACCCAGACCCCGCCCTCATCCTCCAGAACAACCCCCTCTACATCCCCCGCAACCACCAGGTAGAAGCTGCTCTAACCGCCGCCACAGAGCAGAACAATCTCGAACCCTTCGAGACGCTCCTCGAAGTGATCACGCAGCCATTCACCGAGCGGCCTGGCCTTGAAGCTTACACACAACCCGCGCCACTTGGAAGCGAACCATACCGCACCTTCTGCGGTACCTAGACTCCAGCAAATGGGTTCAGAACCCGAACGCTTCCATAAGTCTGCCCGTGCGACAGATCCTCCGAATACAGCACCTCACAGCCCCCAGACTGCGCAGCCGCCACGATCAACGAGTCATACCAGGAGATCTGAAATGATTCGTGAACATACAAGCCACGAGTCAAGAGATCCGTGCTCGGCCTAACCAGTTCAAAGCGCTCTGTCAGCACACCCAGAAAGAGTCTGCACTGGGCCACACTCATCAGCGGCTTCTGCCCGCGCCGCATAATATTCATGAACTCTTGAATGACCTGCAGGCTCA
>CANGVB010000575.1 GCA_947456995.1 Bryobacteraceae bacterium
CCCGTCTGCGTATTCTGCTGGCTCGGATGATAAGAACAAAGAATCGGCACCGGCGCTTCAATCCAAAGCCCATGCCCAAACTCCCGCACCTTCAACCCCGTAACTTTGGCATAAGCCTCCAGCGCAATCCGTCCCAAACAAACAACAACCTTTATGTTTTTGAGCAATCCGGCTTCTCGAACCAAAAACGGCCGGCAACGATCCAACTCCTTCGGCAACGGCTTATTATCAGGAGGAGCACACCGCCCCGCCCCCGTCATATAAGCATCAATCAACTGCAACCCATCCCCACGATCCACACACCGTGCCTGATTGGCAAACCCGCACGCATGCATTGCCGCAAATAGAAAATCCCCGCTCTTGTCCCCGGTAAACATTCGTCCCGTGCGATTCGCCCCATGCGCACCCGGCGCAAGCCCAACAATCAGCAACCTTGCCTTCGGGTCTCCAAAGCCAGGCACCGGCTTGCCCCAATACTCCTGGTCTCGATAGGCCCGCCGCTTCACCACCGCAACATTCCGGCAATGCGCCACCAGACGCGGACAAGCCGTACAGCCAATAATTTCTTTATGCAGGATTTGTAGTTGCCTGGACACGAATCAAATACTCACGTTCCGCAGAATTCCGGCTCAGTTCAATCGCAGTTTCAAAGGCCACACGAGCCTCCGCAGCCTTCCCTGCCCTCAACAGCATTTGAGCACGAGCCGCATGCCAGGGTTGATACTCACCCAAATCCTCAATCGCATCCACAAGCCTGAGCCCAACCTCCCACGAACACGAATAGCCCATAGCCACAGCATGATTCAATCGAACCACCGGCCCGGAATCAAAGCGTAACAACTCCTCATATAAACGAGCAACCTGCACCCAGTCCGTCCCCTCGCAATGCACTGCCGCAATCGCTGCCTGCAATTGATAAGGCCCAAGACTCTTGCGCCTCAACGCCCGCTCCACCAACCCTACCCCTTCGGCAATCTCATCAGAATGCCACCGCCCGCGATCCTGCTCATCAAGCATCACCAGCCTCCCCGCATCATCCATACGAGCATCCCGCCGCGCATGAGTCAAAATCATCAACGCCAGCGCCCCTTCAACCTCCGCCTCTCCCGGCAACCACTCATTCAGCAGCCGCCCCAGCCGGATCGCCTCAAAAGACAAATCCTGCCGCATCTGCGAATACCCTTCGTTGAAGATCAAATAGATCACCTTGAGCACACGCTCAACACGCTCCGTCAGATCCTCCGCACACGGCAGCCGGTAAGGCACCCCCGCATCCAAAATCTTTGCCTTGGCCCGTACGATCCTCTGCGCCATCGTCGCCTCCGGCACCAGAAACGCCCGCGCAATCTCCGGCGTAGCCAGCCCGCCCACCGTACGCAGCGTAAGCGCAATCTGCGCCTCAGGCGACATCACCGGATGGCAACAAGTAAAAAACAATCGCAGGATGTCATCAGCCAGCACCTCAGGCTCACTACGATCCACAACCAGCGCAGTCGGATGATGCTGTGCCAGCAACTCCCGCCGCCGCACCTCAACCCTCCGCCGATCAATCAACCGGTTCCTGGCCGTCTCCAGTATCCACGCCCCCGGCTTCGCAGGAATGCCTTCGCCCGGCCACTTTACGCTGGCCGCAGCGAAGGCATCATGCAACACTTCCTCCGCGTCATCAATACTGCGAGACCAGCGTATCAGCGTAGCCAGTATCCGGCTACGCTCCTCACGGTACACAGACTCGATAACTCGAGCAACCACTAAGCCTCGATCACCATCACCGGCCGCACCTCAAGAATCGCGTGATTCCACGTATGAAGCCGGCAGATCCGTTCCGCAATCGCCGTCGCCTCTTCGATATCCTTCACATCCACGATGTAGTATCCGGCAAGCTGCTCCTTCGATTCCGCATAAGGGCCGTCGGTAGACAACCGCTTCCCATCCTTCAACCGAACCGTCGTGGCCTTAAAGCTAGGCTCCAGCGCATCACCCCCAAGCATCTTGCCTTCCGTGTGCAAGTCGTTGGTAAAGCTGATATAGCGCTGAAACAGTGCCCCCTGCTCTTCCTGGCTCACCGAAGCATAAGGTGCCTGGTCTTCATAAATCATCAGCATGTATTTCATAGGGATTGTCTATCCCTCCTTTCATGAAGACGACGAGTCACCCCGTCGGAAATCGACAACTCACCGAACTAAAATTTTGATCGACCCAACTCCACCCTGCACACTCAATCGAATCTTGGGCCCAGCCTGTGAGAATGCCGCATTCTCGTAGTAAGACCCCTTCTTCTCCAAACCATCCACATCAATACTTCCCAGCCCACCACTCGCCTCAGCATGAATCCCGGCAGATTTCGGCAGCGTCACTTCGCACTCCCCCACCCCACCCTGAATCTTGATCTCATAATCGCGCTTCCGCTCACCCACAAAATCGGCCACCACTTTACCGGCACCTATATTCAGAGCCACCTTGCGTAAATCGAGGCTACCTAACTTCAGCCGGGCCTCTCCAGCCCCCATATTCACATTGATGTCTGTAGCCAATCCATCCGGCAACTGAATCCGCCACTTGTCTTCCTCAAACTGCAAATTCGTGCTCTGGTTCTTCGGCTGATCCACAACCAGCCGCCCGCGAGAACTCGTGTCGTCATAGCGAAAATTCGGCACCAGCCCCCCGCTGCTATAACGCAACTCGGCGCTAACTTCCCCTTTTCCACCACCATCAATACTCAGCTCACCCGCCGCCATATTGATCTCCGCCTGCAGCATCTCAGCTTTGGCCGTGCTCGCCTTCTTCGTCATGCTCACCGGCGGCCCTGCCTCCCGGCGGTCTCCGCAAGAAAACAGCAACGACAAGCAGGCAAGCAGGATGGTGTATTTCATGGCTGACAATATAACGTGTTCGACGGCTCGAATGTTCAGGATCGTTTATTCTAATAAGTTCATGATCAAAGTCGATCCGGCCATCACGCCGTCAACACTAATCCCCGCAATAGACCGCATGTGGCAGGCCTCTGCCGAAAAGATCCTCAGCCTCGAATCCGGCTGGACCCCGGAAAAAGGCTCCCCTGTCTTCACCATCGAAGGCAAGTACACCTCCCGTGGCTGGACAGAATGGACCCAGGGCTTCCAGTTCGGTGCCTCCATCCTCCAGTTCGACGCCACCGGTGATCACGAATTCCTCGAGATGGGCCGCAAACGCACCCTCGAACTCATGGCCACCCACGTCACCCACATCGGCGTCCACGATCATGGCTTCAATAACGTCAGCACCTACGGCAATCTCCTCCGCCTCATGGTCGAAGGCCGCACTGCCTTCAACGAGTGGGAGAAGAACTTCTACGAATTCGCACTGAAA
>CANGVB010000576.1 GCA_947456995.1 Bryobacteraceae bacterium
ACCAGACAGGGCCCATGAAGTGCTTGATGTGGCCAACAATGCCCTGAGCCTTGATGCCAGCGCCGTTGTAGTAAAGGAATGTAGCTACGGCAATGCCGAGCGGAACAGCGGGGGCCATCGTCGGGCTTTCAAAGGTGGGGATGACACCGAGCAGGTTTGAGAAAAGGATGAAGACAAAGCAGGTGGTGAACCAGTAGGCGTACTTGGTGCCGCCGTGGCCGATGACTTCTTCAGACTGGGTCTTGATGAAGCTAACCAGGAGTTCGCCGATCTGCTGCAGGTATCCAGGCTTGGCCAGGTTCATGCCAGCGCGGACGATCCACGGGAGAACGAGGAGAAAAGCCACGATGATCACCAGCATGGCGTTGTAGTTGGACCAGGGCTTGGCAGGGTCGTGTGCGTGTTGGCCAACCAGGGAAATCATGGCGTTGGCCGGGCCGGCGAGGTATTGGTTCAACAGCGCAGTGAACCAGAGTTCATGTTCGTGCATTCTTGTAGGACTCGATGAGGGCTTCAACTCCGATGGCCAGAATCGACAGGAAAATCCCAAAAAAGACTTCCAGCGAATGGCCCGGGTAAACTTTAAGGATAGCAGACAGGGCGAGGGCGTAGACAAGGAAGCGCACGACGAATCCAAAGCCTTTGAGCCAGGAGGTACTACCCTGGCCTAGCAAGTCAATTCCGCGGGCAAGGACCCAGAGGCTGAGCACGCTGATTCCGGCTGTGGAAAGAAAAGCCAGCGCGCTATCGAGTCCACGCCAGGTCGCAAAAACGGTAAAGCCGAGCGCAGCCAGAGCGGCTGCAGCTTTGAGAATCTTGTTCGATTTGAGGCGGTATTCAGTCACGCGAGTTTCGTTCCATCACTTTCAATTGACGCATGACTTCGTAAAGGCCAAGGCTAAAGCCGAGCACCAATCCGATTACGTTGGCGTATTTTGTAGCGTAGTTCTGGTCGATCCATTGTCCGGCATAATAGCCGCCGGCAATCGTGACAAGCAGAGTGATTGGCAAATTCATGTATGCGGCGGCTTTTCCCATGTGGTTCCTCTTATATATTGTGTACATGGCATTTCAAGCAACGCAGGCAGATCGCTACGACGCGATCGTAGTTGGCAGTGGGGCGACAGGCGGATGGGCCGCCAAGAAATTGACTGAGAGCGGGATGCGGGTGGCCCTGCTTGAGGCTGGCGGCAACGTCACCAAAAAAGATTACACCGAGCACACGCAGCCCTGGCAACTGCCCTACCTGGGCATGTCGCCAAAGGTTCTCAAAGACCGCCCGATCCAGGGCACCTGCTACGCCTGCAGTGAATACAACGCCAAATGGTTTGTCAACGATCACGAGAATCCATACACGCAGGACAAGCCCTACAAGTGGATTCGGATGCGCGTACTTGGTGGACGCAGTCTGAGCTGGGGCCGTCAAAGTTATCGCATGGGCGATATCGATTTCAAGGCAGCCTCGAAGGACGGCTATGGCGAAGACTGGCCGATTCAGTATTCCGACCTTGTGCCTTATTACGACGAGGTGGAGAAGTACGTAGGGATTTCCGGGATGTCGGAGGGTCTTGACCATCTGCCCGACTCGATCTTCCAACCAGCGATGGATTTCACTTGCACTGAGGCGCACCTGCGCCAGCAAGTAAAAGCGAAGATGGGCCGGGTGGTGACAATGGGTCGTGTGGCGATCCTCACCAAGCCACTCAATGGGCGGCAGCCTTGCCACTACTGCGGGCCGTGCGAGCGCGGTTGCACCACAACCAGTTATTTTTCATCGCCCTTTACTACCGTTGCCGACGCGATGAAGACGGGGCGTATGACCTTGCTCACCAATGCGGCTGCTGCCCGTGTGTTGATGCAGGACGGCGGCAAAGCCGATGGTGTCGAATACGTCGATACCAAGACTCGCGAGCTCAAGCGCGTGCGGGCAAAGGTGATTGTACTGTGTGCCTCGACCCTGGAGTCGACGCGATTGCTGATGAATTCGCAGATCTGCAACTCCTCAGGCGCGCTGGGCAAGTACTTGATGGATCACATTTACCAGGGCGGGGCATCGGGCTTGATGCCGATGTTTGAGGCCAAACCCTGGGCTGGCGCTCCCAAGAGGCCCAATGGAATTTATGTTCCCCGCTTCCGCAATATCAAAGAGAAAATGACCAACGGCTTCATCCGTGGCTACGGCTACCAGGGCGGCTCCACTCCGGGCTTCAGCTTCAACTCACCCGGTTTTGGTGCAGACTACAAGGACGCTGTGCGCAATGGACAGTTCGGTATGTCCCTCGGGCTTTGGGGCGAATGCCTGGCCCGTGCCGAGAACCATGTGACGCTCGACAAAACCAAGCGGGATGCCTGGGGTATTCCAACCTTGAAGGTAAGCGCCGACTGGAGCGACAACGAAAAGAAGCTCTGGGAAGACGGCCGCAATCAGGCTGCCGAAATGCTGGAAGCCTCTGGTGCCAAAAACATCCAGAAGACCGGCCAGTATAGCGTGCCCGGCTTCTGCATTCACGAAATCGGTACTGCCCGCATGAGCAACGACCCGAAGAAGGGCGTACTCAACAAGTACAATCAGGCTCACGATGTTGAGAATGTATTTGTCACTGATGGCGCTGCCTGGGTGAGCTCTGGTTGCCAGAATCCCACCTTGACCATGATGGCGATCACCGTGCGTGCCTGCGACTATATCGCTCGCGAATATTCAAAGCGGATGGTTTAGCTTTTCCACCTGCTCATAGGACAGTGTCGGGACCTCGATCTCGACTCTGTCCCCAGCTTTAAGCTCAATGCTTTTCGCCAGTGGTAACAATTTGGTAATCACGGCAGGATCACTGAGCAAACTGACGTCAATGTCTCCAAACGTGAGGAGACTATGGCGGCCTGGTTCCAAGTGCAAAACCGTCGAGGCATTTTGCCGGAAAGCTTTCATTGGCCCATTCAGCACTGCAACAAAGGCTGCCCCAGGATTGGCAGCCCGCAGTTTGACAATCGGCATGGTTGCGCTTACTCGAAGCACAAATGGATTGGGCAGGCCTCGGCCCAAATCGATCTCGGGTGTCTCAACGATCAGTGGGGCTCCAGACGAATCGTTGACACAGAGCCTGTAGCGGGCGCTCGAGAGGTTGTCGATACGGAATGCGCCGTTTGGATCAACTGGCGTTGGCCGTACGGTGCTGGCCAGGTCTGTATCTAGGGCCTGAACAGTGATCTGTAGCTTGTCTGGGGCTACCGTCGGGCTGCCTTTTGCCATCTCAATCCTGCCTGCGAGGGAGAGCAATGGCCGCGGGCCAATCAGCAGTTCTAACTGGTCTGAGAATACGCTCAAGTTCATGCGCAAGGCCACCTCGTG
>CANGVB010000577.1 GCA_947456995.1 Bryobacteraceae bacterium
CGCCGGTGGTGGAGGGTTCAGAGGACCCGAAGAAACCGCTCAGGTTGGGATGTGCGGTGAGGATGTTTTCAGCACCGGCACGAGCCTTGGATCGATCGGCCATGCCGTATTGAGTTGCGACGATTTTGATCTCGGGGAATTCCTTTTCGATCACGTCGGTGAAGCCGCGTTCGCGGTCCATTGTGGAAGCGCTGCCGGGCGCATGCAGGATAAGGCCTACTTCGCCCTTGCCGCCGATCAGTTTGGCCATGGCTCTGGCGCCGAGCTGGCCACCTTCGTAATTGTTGGTGGCGACGTAGCTGGTGTAGTTTTCCCCTTCAATGCCGCTATCGAAGATTGTGACGGGGATGCCCTGCTTCATGGCGCGATCGACGCTGGCTACCAGCGCACGGCGTTCTGTAGCGGCGACGGCGAGGCCATCGACTTTGCGATTGATCATCGAATCGACGATCTGGATTTGTCTCGCGTATTCGGTTTCTGATGGGGCACCGTTCCATTCGATGTCCACCTGAAACTCTTTGGCGGCAGCCTTGGCGCCTTTTTCGACAGCGACCCAAAAGACGTGGGAGGTTGCCTTGGGCACTACACCAATCAGACGTTTCTTCTGCTGGTTGCAGCTTGCCAGCAGGAAGAGAGAGAGAAAGAGAACTGCACTAAGACGCACACCAACCTCCGTCGATCAGGATGTCGGTACCGGTGATGAAGCCTGCGGCGTCGGAGCAGATGTAGGCGGCGAGGGAGCCGATTTCTTCCACCTTGCCCCAGCGGCCGGCCGGGATCTTAGACAGGAACATGGCGTTCTTTTCCGCGTCGTTTGAGATGGCGAGATTCATTTCGGTGAGGAAGGGGCCGGGGGAGATGCCGACGACGGTGATGTTGTCGGGAGCAAGTTCCATGGCGAGCGATTTCGTCAAGCCCAGGAGGGCGGCTTTGGTGCTGGAGTAGGCGGTGCGCTCGGGCAGGGAAACGTGGGCCATGATGGAGGTCATGTTGATGATGCGGCCGTAGCCCTGGCCTTTCATGTGCGGCACAAAGGCGCGGCACATCAGGAAGACGCTGGTGAGATTGGTATTGGTGACGCGCATCCATTCTTCGAGGGTGAACTCGTGGATCTTCTTGCGCAGGTTCATGCCGGCATTGTTGACCAGGATCTGAACTTTGCCGAAGCGGGCGATGACGGCGGCTTCTAGGGCGGCTACGCTGGCTTCATCGGTGACGTCGGCGACATAGGTTTCGGCGGTACCGCCGATGGCCTGGATGGCGGCACTGACTTCTGCCAGCGCTGCGGCGTCTCTGGCTACAAGGGCAATGGATGCGCCTTGTTCGGCGAGGGCGAGCGCCATGGCTCGGCCCAATCCACGGGAGGCACCCGTGATCACAGCTACTTTATTTTCGAGAGGCTTCATGGTTAACCTCTCAATTGTATAGTTAGCGAATCGTGATGAAGGCTGGAGGGCTTGGGATTCCTCCAATACTGACGATGAGAGGCTGTTCTCCCAGGGGTGCGCCGGGTGGAACTTCGAAGTTGACTTGTAGCAGTCCTACCAATCCATAGGGGATGGCGGCGAAGAGAACCCGTGCCGGAATGCCGGCTACAGAGGCTGTGACGGCCCCGCGTGGCTGCGGCAGATTGTTGATTGGGAGTGAGAGGTCTGGGGCGTCGCCGGTGGCAACCAGGGGGTTAACCGCCCCGATGCCGGATACAAAGGCCAGGATTACCGAAGAGCGGCTGGCGACGTTTTGCGGCACCAGTTGGCGGCCGTCGCTTGTGTAGATGCCGGGGTTGACGCTGGTTACCGGGAAGGAGGTTTGGGTGCTTTGGCCTGCGACATCGACGGTTAGAGTGGCCGTGCCGGTTTCTGTCTCCCAGGGCACGTGAAAGTTGATCTGGCCGTCGCCAGCGTAAAGCAGTGGGGCGATACGGTTATTCACTCGGGCCTGAGTGATGCCCAGGGTGTTGGGCAGCGGGATACGGCCTGCGATTCCAACCTCACCGGCGAGGTTGGTTCCGAAGGCGCTTGCAAGTGCGCCGGGCGTGAGTGCGCCACGATAGGTTGCGTTGGGGACGACGCCTCCGCTGGCCAGGGTGGGTGCAGGCCGAGGTGTCACTACCTGAAAGCGGATCGGCAGCAGGATGGTTTGCGGCAGGCTTTGCGGGGATTCAATGAAGAGAACCGCAGTGTAGGTTCCGGCGCTGAGGCCGGTAAGTGAGGGGGCGAAGGAAATCACTGAGCTCCCGATTCCAGACAGCGGGCCTGCGCTGAGCCATGAGATTTCTTTTTGGCCAAAGATGAGTCTGGCCGTCCAGGGAACGCCGCTGCGGCTGAGGGTTACCGGGAGTTGAGCCGGGGCGATGGTGTTTGTTGCATTGGTTACCGAGGCGAAGCTGAGCTCTGAGACGTTTGAGCTGAGCCGGGCCGGATTGGCTAGCGGCCCTACGAAGCGCGTGGAGACTTTGGTCTCAACACGGTTGCCGGCCCGGTCCACCCCTTCTACTAGAACTTCGATGATGTCGGGTGCACGAATGCCTGTCCAGCAGATTCCTCCGATGCTTGAGCCTCGTGCGGGAATCTCAAGAGTTTCAAAGAAGTCAGCGATGTCTGCGCTGAGGTCATCGCCGTCGGCAACCAGTTTGGTGAGCCGGATGGGGAAACCGCCTTGCTCGGTGACGGCGAAATATTGGAGCCACTGGCAGTCGCTTGAACTTGGGTCCTGTTGCACTTGTGCGGGAAGGCTCAAGATGGATAGCTGGGAGCGCAGGGGTTTGGGTTGAAAGGGTACGTTCAGGGTGCGGCTCCAGGTGCGCCGGGTGGCTGTATCGATGCCGCCCAAAACGAATTGCACTGTTCCCGGTACCCGTATGTTGCGGCCTCTGAGTGCTACCTGGAGTGTTGCGTTAGGGTTTAGCGTGGTTGAGCCGAACCATTCGCGAATGCGCGATGAAAAGTCTGCGCCGTCGATCGATAGTGAGGTGAGTTGTGTTGCGACTCCGGCGCTTTCGGCTGCGCTCAGGGTGTAGAAAAAGGTGAAGCCGTCTGCATCAGGATCACTTTGTAGAACTGGATTTGGCGATACTGCGAGGCTGACTTGACTCTCCCGGTTTACAACATTCACCGTGACGTTGATCGTAAGCGGGACAAGGGTTCCCGCACTCACGCGCACATTGCCGGTTTGTGTTCCTGCACTTGTGAAGCCCCGAGGGTCGATTTCGATGGTGATGACTGCCGGACTTCCTGCCCGCACCTGGGTGAGGTTCGCTCTGGCTCTGAGCCATGAATCTGAGGGGGTAAGGGTGAAGGTGGCGGCCGTTGCCGACGCGGAATTCAGCGTTACGTTTA
>CANGVB010000578.1 GCA_947456995.1 Bryobacteraceae bacterium
GCAAGCTGGGTAACTTTTCGCTCACGATTATCGGCACTGGTGATGATCTCGAAGCTCCTGCAATGAACTCCACCAAGGTCCGCGTTGTGCATGGTGCATCTACTGCTCCTGCCGTTGACATCTATGTCACTGCTCCGTTTGCGGCTCTGCCCAATGCGCCTTTGCTCACCGGTGTGCCTTTCACCGCAGCATCCCATTACCTGACCGTACCTGCCGGCGACTATCAGGCTCGTGTTGCAGTAGCTGGAACGAAGACTGTAGCGATCGACTCCCGCCGTCTGCGTCTCGCCGGTGGCACCGTTCGCACGGTTGTTGCCCTGGATGGACCTGATGGTGGGCCATTCGAGCTGCTCGTTCTTAACGACGTGAACTAGTCTCAACTTCGAATTCGAAGAAGCCTTCGTTCTTTTCGAAGCCAGATTCGAATCCGTTCACTGAGAAGTAGACCTTCCCCATTCGCCGCTGTTGGATCAATGATCCTGCAGCGGCTTTTTGTTGGAGAAGTCCAGAAGTTGACTGACTGCGATCGCCTTCGGGGCCGTTGCAGGAATGGGTTCCTTTTGCTTCCGAGTTCCAACATACGGTGCCTCGCGCGTTGACGACTTTCAGATCAGACGCTGAATCGATGGATACACCCCACGGCAGGTGGGCTGGCAGGCGCAGCTTGTAACGGCCTTGCCCTAATGACTCGACAGTTCCCTTCTCTGGTGTACAAAGGGTTCGATTCGGCAAACAGGCGTTGTCGGAAAACTGGATCGAAGACGAGACGCTTGCTGCTTCTGAGCTGAAAGTCCAGGAGAGGATATCGTGATTCTGATAGCCCTCGCCAGTTGCAGCGGTGAAGCCTACGAAGCCTTTGCCTCCTTTACCGACAACACTTTCGATATCAACAGCCGCGTCGAGGACAAGTTGACCGTCGATAAAGACGCTGAGTTGAGGCCGCTGGTAGAGAATCCTGGCTTCATGCGCTTTTTGGTCTTTCAGCTTTAGTCCAGGTGCGGCATTGATCGCGAGCCTCCTTGGTACCCAGAAGCCATCGCCATTGGTGAAGATCCCAATCGAATTTCCCGAAAGGTCTTCGTCATCCTCGTTTTTGAAGGTATCGAAGAAGATGGCCAGGCTGCGCGGAATGGCTTTCTTTTTGGGATTGTTCGAACCTCGGCCGAGTGAGAAGCCACCAGCGGCGCCACGGCCGGCAATTGCATTGGGCCCTTCGGTTTGCAAGACAAAAGCAAAGCCATCTGCACCACCGTAGATGTTGTCGGCAGGCTCTGTTAACTGGAAGCGGAATGTGGTTTCAAAGCCATTGCTCAGGGGCTGGGCTTCTTTGGCCCATGCGGCTCCTGTGTTGAATTTTTTCGGACCCGTTAGCCTGAGTACATCGCCGGCGAACTGGGCATCCTTGACCAATTTCATGCTGTTGCGGTCGAGGGAAACGGCAAGAACCAAGCTGAGGAAAAGACCCTGCATTACTCCACAGTAACTTTAACGATCTCGAGGCGGCGCTTCGGGCTTTCTCCGTCTACCTCTTCTTTCTCGAAAGCTTCGAGGACTTCTATGCCTTCGATGACCTGGGCGAAGGCAGAATACTGACCATCAAGGTGGGGCGAGGGGGCAAGGACGAAGAAGAATGAGGTGGTGGCGGAATCGGGATGCTCGGTGCGGGCCATCGAGAGGATGCCTCGGACATGCTTGACGTCTTTGCTGAATTCGCCTTTGACGGAACGAACCCATCGGTCGGCAATATGGGATTGTGAGCCCTGGCGGTAGCCCTCACTGCCTCCCTGGACGACAAAGCCCTTGGATATGCGGTGGAAGCCCTGGCCTGCATACCAGTTGGTTTCTGAGAGTTTCAGGAAGTTTCTTGCGTTTTCGAGCGCCCACTCGGGGTGGGTCTCTACTCGGAGTGTGCCCAGGGTTGTCTCAATCCGAACGATCTTTTTCAAGCCTTCGGGGCCGACTTCTAGATAGGGCTCGGTTTTCTTTTTGTCGATTGAAGTCTTCAGAATTTTGAGAGGCTTTTCGGCCAAGCCGTCGGGGGAGGCAGGAATTTGCGAGATTTTCTCCAGAACCTCAAAGCCTTCAGTGACTCGGCCGAAGGCAGAGTATTTTCCGTCGAGGGCTGGTTGAGGGGCGAGGCAGATGAAGAACTGTGCGCCTTCGCTGTCTGGCAGGTTGGGGATGCTTACGCTTGAGACGACACCGCGCTCGTGCTTGAGGTCGTTGAATTCACTCTTCTGCAAGCGAAGGCCGCCAGTGCCGAAGAGATTCTTGGGCGTTTTGGGGTCTTTGAGCAGCGGGTCGCCACCCTGAACGAGAGCGTTGGCGTAGACGCGGTGAAAGCCACTGCCTTCGTAGTAGCCCTTCTTCACCAGATCGAGGAAGAAGGCGGCGTGTTTTGGGGCTTTGTCTGGGGCGAGTTCGATTCTGAAGCTGCCTGCTTCGGTTTGGAAGACAACTTCAATGTCCTGGGCGAGAGCCAACATCAATGCGACTGTCAACATAGCTATTTCCAGATTACGCTTTGGGCGACGCCGTATTGGCTGCCGAGGGTTCCGTAGTCGAGGCCGGTGGCGGTGATGCGGGTGCCGCGACCGACCGTGGCGATGGCGAGAGAACCTGGCAGAGTGCCGGTGGGCGGGAGTGTGGCCATTACGCTAGCTGGGATGGTGAAGCGGCCATCCGTGTTTCTAGCCCAGCACTGGAAAGAGGCAGAAATTACTGTGGTGCCACGGATCACTGTGCTCGAAGCTTCGATTGTTACCAGTGTGGTGGGTTCGCCGCCGCTCCAGGTGAGGGTGATGGGAGTTGCTCGATCTACGGATTCAAGACTTGTACGGTTGGTCCAGATCAGCTCGGGGGCTACTTGAATCGTGCCGGTGAAGCTGCCGATGTCGGGGCCGCCGGAGCCAGTGATGGTGTAGGAGCCAGGATCGAGGTAATTGCCTGCTGTGCCATTGCCGACAGTTACGGAATAGCCGATGAAGCCAGCAGAGTTGATGGAACGGGGCACGGTTTTTGTGCCGGCGGGCCCGAGTGAAGTGAGGCTGGCACCGGCGTCGAGGCTCTTGTAGACAAGATCAGGAAAGGGATTTACGAGGCCAGAGGTGACCATGCAGGATCCTACGGTGGGCACAAAGAAGGTGGAATTAAAGAGAGGGCCGATGTTGCCGGTAATGCGGTTGAAGCCGGCAGAGAAAGTGTCAGTACGAGTTGTCGTGGTGCCGTAGCTGGTGGAGCGGGTTAGGCCGACGCTGCCAGCGGTGTATTGCCCGGCAGAGATCCAACGTTGGCGCTCGGCGTCGGAGATGTTGAGATTCGGATCGCCA
>CANGVB010000579.1 GCA_947456995.1 Bryobacteraceae bacterium
GACGCTACCAGCGCGATGAAGCAAAACGAGCCCACCGCAGAACAAACCCGTTCGGCAACGGCCCGCGTGTTCTCCGCTCTCCAGTCAGAACCTGCTTCGATCATTCCAGACCGCCTCCGCAACGAGGCTGACTTCTCGGCCCTCCTTCAGCCCTACCTGCGCGGAGAGCTCACAGAGGCCCAGCGCATGCTGGTCGACGATCACCTCGCCTCAAACCCAGCCTATCGTCGTCAACTGGACCAGCTTCGCGGCAACGTTCGTGAGATGCGTCCCGCCACCAAGCCCCGCTCCACCACGCGCACAGTAGCCCCCTGGGCCATTGCAGCCGGCTTATTGATCACCACCGGGTACATGGCCCTCGACAGTATCGACCGCCTCATGGCCCCCGCCGGGCCACGCGCAGAAATCGCAACAGTCTCCGGCGAGATCTTCAAGGTCTCGGCGGCAGGCCTCGAAAGTGTCAAACCCGGCGCACCGCTCAAAGAAGGCGAAGCCATCCGCACCGCCAAAGGCTCTTCCGCCGTCGTCCGTCTCCCAGACGGCTCACTGATCGAGATGAACGAACGCGCCGAACTCAGCATCTCTGCCGCCTACAGTGGCTCAACCATTCGCCTCGAACGCGGCAATATTCTCGTTCAGGCCGCCAAGCAAAAACGCGGCGCACTTAAAGTGGCAACGCGTGAAAGCACTGTATCGGTCAAGGGCACCATCTTCTCGGTCGCTGCCGGCCTGCGCGGCACCCAGGTCGCCGTCGTGGAAGGTCACGTTGTTGTAGAGCAGGACGGCAAAACCGAAGACCTGCTCCCCGGACAACTCACCGGCTCTCAGGCTTCGCTCAAGCGCAGCAACGTGTCCGATCAGATCGCCTGGTCCAAAGACTCCGCCCGCTACATGGCCATGCTCGGCGAGTTATCAACCATCTCGAAGAAAATCGAATCGCTCCCGCTGCCTTCCTTGCGCATGGGCTCTAAACTCCTCGCTCAACTCCCCGCTGACACCGTTGTTTATGTCGCGATCCCCAACCTGAGCGGCACCGTGGCCGACGCAACCAAAATCTTCGAAGACCGCCTCAAGCAGAGCCCCGTCCTCCAGGAATGGTGGAATACCGAACAAGTCGCTCAGGCCCGTGACATCGCCGAGAAGCTCCGCTCCGCAGGCAGCCAGATCGGTGACGAAATTGTCATTGCCGCTTCAGTCTCTGCCCAAAAGAACCTCGGCTCACCCATCATCCTCGCTGAAGTCAAAGGCAGTGCCGCACGCAACGCCCTCGACACTCAGGTACGCCAGATTGCCGGAGACACTGAGATGAGCAAGCACATCCACATTTCTGACAACCTCCTGGTGATCGGCGAAAACGCTTCCCTCGGCGGCGGCTTCGACTCTACATCTCTTGCCTCAACGGTCAAAAAGTCCTACGCCAAAGGTGCTGGATGGATTCTTGCAGTTGATTTGGAACAAATCTTCGCGCAATCCGTAACCAGGAAGAGCATGGACAACGACAAGCAAGCCATCAACCTCAGCGGAGCCAACCAGCTTCGTCACCTGATGGTGGAGCGTCGCGATGTCTCCGGTCGCGCCGATACCCGCGCCTCGGTCAGCTTCAGCGCACCCCGCACCGGCATCGCAAGTTGGCTCGCTGCTCCTGCTCCGATGCCTTCGCTCGATTACATCTCACCCGAAGCCACCTTCGCCATGAGCGCCGTTACCAAAGACGCAAGCCAAATGGCTGAAGAGTTCTTCGCCGCTATGAACGGCCTTTCGAGCAACGTGAGCGAACTCGAAAAAGCCCTCGGCATCAGCGTCGTCAACGACCTGCTTGGCCCTATCGGTGGCGAACTCACCTTCGCAGTCGATGGCCCTCTGCTCCCGGTCCCCACCTACATCTTTGCCACAGAGGTCTACGATGCCGCACGCCTCACCTCGTCCCTGCGCCGCGTCGTTGAGGCCTTCAACAAAAAGGCCGCCGGCACTTCCATGGGTCAGGTCAAGCTCTCTGAACAGGCTGTAAACGGCCGCGTCTTCTACACAATCCAGCATGCCGCCCTTCCGGTAGAGTTGAACTTCACCTACTCGGGTGGTTACATGGTTGCCGCCGCCAGCCGCGACACCATCCTCAAGGCCCTTCAGACTCGCAACAATCTTCTCAGCCTGCCGCGCAGCCGCCGCTTCATCGAACTTCTGCCCGCAGATGCCGAGGTGAATGCCTCAGCCGTCTTCTGGGTCAACATGGGCAGCAGCCTCGAAGCGGTTGCCGGCTCACTCAAAGGTTCGCTCAGTGCAGACCAGAAGAAAGCAGTCGATCAGTTCACCTCAAACTCCGGCCCTGTGCTGATCACTGCCTACGCCGGGCCTGATAGCATCACCGTTGCTTCTTCCAGCGGCTTCTTCGGCTTCGGCCTCGATAGCCTCCTCGCCGCTGGCAAGGGCAGCCCCATCCTCCCGCAGATCCTCGCCAAAGCAATTGGCGGAGCGGGTATCATGAACAAACAACAAAAGGTCCAATGAGCACTCCTCTCGACGCCGTTATCCAGCTAGACAATCTTTCCGTACAACTCGGTTCGCGGCTCATTCTCAATAAGCTGCAAGTCGAACTCAAAGGCAGAACGATTGGCCTGCTGGGGCCTAACGGCGCGGGTAAGTCTACACTCATCAACACGCTACTCGGCTTCTACGCGCCGTCCTCCGGGACGGCGCGTGTTTTCGGTCACGACGTCCATAAAGAAACCCGCTTCATTCGCTCCCTCATCGGCTATATGCCCGAGAATGATTCCTTCATTGCCGACATGAACGCAGTCACCTTTATCCGGATGATGGGAGAGCTCTCTGGCCTCCCGCCGGAAACTGCTCTCGAGCGAGCACACGAGTGCCTCTTTTATGTCGGCCTCGGCGAAGCCCGCTACCGCAAGCTCGGCACATACTCGCTGGGCATGAAGCAGTTAGCCAAACTGGCCCAGGCCATCGTCCACGGCCCCAAACTCGTCATCCTTGACGAACCCACCAATGGACTCGATCCCCCAGCCCGCCGCCGCATGCTCAAGATGATCCGCGAGATGCGCGACAACGCCGGCATGCGCATTGTTCTTTGCTCCCACCTTCTGCGCGACGTCGAAGACACTTGCGAAGAAGTCATCATTCTCAAGGGTGGCTCAATCGTCCACTACGCTGATCTCGAGGCCGAACGCAGCGCCAACAAGCGCTTCGTCGAACTGGAAACCGTAGGCGACGACGAAGGCTTCGCAGCAGCGATGGAAGCCCTCGGTGCCACTTGTGCCATGGCCGGCAAAGGCCGCTGGAAGATGGTTCTGCCCGCAGAATTCAGCTTCC
>CANGVB010000580.1 GCA_947456995.1 Bryobacteraceae bacterium
ACCGCCTCGAACATGTGCGAAAAATCGCGAACAAAGCCAAATTGGAGCTAAACCCTTTAATGCTGGTAGCTTGAAGCTCAAACTTCTGCTGTAGACCAGGATTCCAGACCATTACCAATGCCTCGGAAAACGCTTCCGGGGGCACGGGCCAGCGGCAGAAAGGTACGTATCCTCTGCTCGCCGTGCAAGCTCTTTGACATCCTGCTAGATAAGTGAAAAACAACCAAAGCCTGGAGTGTGTCCAGACGTCTGTGCTTGCGGCGCCGATAACTCTAATAAGAGATATCCACCAGGTCCGCACCTTCCGTCATCCGCTTCAACTGCCCACAGGCAGCATAGATATCGAGCCCTCGTGGCCGCCGGATAAAGCACGGCATCCCGAGTTTTACGATCTCTTGAAAGCTCTCGACACGCTCCGGGTCTGGTGTTTCAAAGGGAATCCCTGGGCCCGGATTGAGTGCAATCAGGTTCACCTTGCACTTCAGATTCGCCAGCAGCTTGCGCACTCTCCGCGCATCTCCATCGGTGTCGTTCACCCCGCGCAACAACACGTACTCAAACGTGAGAAACTCCCACGATCGCAGCGGGTAGTGCAGGCAAACTTCAATCAGGTCCTTCAAATGCCACTGCTTGGTAATCGGCATCAAGGCAACCCGCTGCTCCTCGGTGGAAGCATTCAGGCTGATCGCAAGCTTCGGACGAATTGCCGCTTTACCCATCTCTTCGATCTTCGGAATCAGCCCCGAGGTCGACACTGTAATCCGACGCTCACTCATACCAACCCCCGCCGGGTCCACCAGCAACCGGGTCGCCTTCAGCACCGCGTCCAGATTCATCATCGGCTCGCCCTGGCCCATCATCACGATGTTCATTTGGCGATCCTTCGGCTCGAGGTTATGCTCGGCCGCAATGTGCAGTACCTGGCCGACAATCTCGCCTGCCGTCAGATTCCGCTCCAGCCCCATCAATGCCGTAAGACAAAACTTGCAATCCACCGGGCATCCCACTTGCGACGAAATACACAACGTATCCCGCCCTCGCTCCGGCATAAAAACGGATTCCACCGTCTTGCCATCCTCAAGCCCCATCAGATAGCGCACCGTTCCATCGATACTGTCGTAGCGCGAATCCACCTTCAGCGCCCCACTCGGAAACTCCGTCCGCAGTGCCGCGGGCAGGGCACTGGCCCGGCTCAGATCTAGAAGACGCTTCGAATAAAGCGCTTCATACAGTTGTTTGGCTCGATACCGGGGGTAGCGATCCCCCAGTGCCGCTTCGATATCGGCTAGCTCCATACCCATCAGCGATTGTCGTGGCTCTGTCACAATATAAGTATCGGTCCTCTCCCCCCTTTCTACCAATGAATTCAAACCCACCCCGCGATATCCTCAGCACCACACTGCCCAATGGACTGACTGTAGTAACCGAACGTATGGGCCACGTACGCAGTGTCTCGATTGGCGTCTGGATCGCCTCGGGCTCCCGCATGGAGCGCGGTGCCGAGCGCGGCATCGCCCACTTCCTCGAGCACATGCTCTTCAAGGGCACTGCCACCCGCTCGGCCGAAGATATCGCCCGCGCAGTCGATTCCGTCGGTGGTAACCTCGATGCCTTCACCAGCAAAGAGCTGGTTTCCTACAACACCAAAGTCCTCGACGAGCATCTCCCCATCGCCTGGGATATCCTCTCAGACCTCGTCCTCAACCCGACCTTTGACCCGGTTGAACTCGAAAAAGAGAAGAGCGTCATCATCGAAGAATGGAAGATGGATCTCGACAATCCCGAGCACCTCGTCCATGAGCTCTTCGTTAAGCACCTCTGGAAAGGCCATGGCCTTTCGCAGCCCATCATTGGCTCAAAGCCCACCATCCTCGGCTTTGATCGCGACATGCTGGTCGATTATCACCAGCGCGTCTACACCCCTGCCAACATCGTCATCACTGCTACCGGCAATCTCGAGCACGATCGCATCGTTCGCATGGTAGAAGACTCCTTCGCCTCCCGGCCCGCCGGCAAAAAGCTTCCCAAACAGGCCACCCCGCAGCAACATGCCCCCTTCATCCTGAAGCAGAAACGAACCCAACAGGCCCACGTCTACATCGGCGCCCCTTCGCACCCGATCTCACACGTCAATCGTTACGCTTCCTACGTCTTGAACACCATCCTCGGCGGCGGCATGTCCTCGCGCCTCTTCCAGAACATCCGCGAGCGCCAGGGCCTCGCCTACGCCGTGATGTCCGACCTGATGCTCTACCGCGACATCGGCTGCATGGCCATCTACGCCGGCACCTCCGCCGACACGCTCCATAAGGTGATCAGCTCGGTGATGGATGAGTTCCGCGATCTCAAGGCCAACCCTGTCTCTACTGAAGAACTCCGCCGCGCCAAGGAGCATCTCAAAGGTTCGCTGATGTTGTCGCTCGAATCCACCAACTCCCGCATGACCAACCTCGCCCGCCAGCAGATCTTCTTTGGCCGCTTCTTCTCAATGGATGAAATGATCTCAAGCATCGAAGCGGTAACCGCCGAACAGGTCCAGGCCCTCGCCAACGAATCCTTTGTCAACGATCGCCTCTCGCTTACCGCTCTCGGCAAGGTAGACGGTCTCACGCTCGATCGCTCCATCTTCAATTGCTAACTTAAGACTCAAAAGTGCTCAGACTCGTCCTCAGCTTCGCGCTTGCCCTCTCCGCCTTCGCCGCGGATTGGACCAAGCTGAAGCCCGAAGGCTACGTCTCAGACTTTGCCCACGTCCTCGATCCTGCCTCCCGTGAAAGCATCGATCGCTACCTGGCCGCCGTAGAAAAGGCCAGCGGCGCACAGATTGCCATCGTCACTGTAGATACCCTCGATCGCGAACCGATTGACGATGTTGCCAACAAGTTGTACCGGCAATTTGGAGTCGGGCAAAAGGGCAAAAACGAAGGCGCGCTCTTCCTCCTCGCAGTCGCAGATCGCAAGTCCCGGCTTGAAGTCGGCTATGGCCTCGAACCGATTGTGCCCGATGGCGTAGCCGGAGACATCCTCCGTGCCATGCGTCCCGCCCTGCGCGCAGAACAATATGGCCCTGCACTGATTGAGGCAACCCGTGTGCTGGGCACCAAGATCGCGGCTGGCAAAAACATCACTATTGCCGAAACACTGCCCGCGCGCCAGTTTCGCGAAGGCGCATCCGAACGCCGCAGTCCCGCATCCAACCAGCGTGTAGTTCAGATTCTGATCCTGGTTGGAGTCATCGCCCTTTTTGCACTCTTCAATAGGCGCAGAGGCGGCGGATATGGTTCCGGGCCCTGGATTATCCCCGGCGGCGGAGG
>CANGVB010000581.1 GCA_947456995.1 Bryobacteraceae bacterium
CCAGCTTCGCCATCAGGCTTTGCTGAGTCGAAGAACTGGAAATGCTCAACGTATCCGCCCTCATCCCGGGTGCCAGCATCGCCATCTGTGCGGGCGAAACTTCGATCAAGCTCACTTCCAGCTCAACAGGCTTCACTGCTGCGCGCACCTGTGGTGTTCCTGGCGTGAAATTGCTTGTTACTACAGGCCTGGCGGCCGCACCAAGATTGAGCACCGACGCAGACCCCAAAGGAACAATTTCATGATCCTTCTGGTTCCGCAGAATCACCCGCAGCCTTGCCCCCGCATCGGCAACGCTCAGCCGTTCTGCATCCTGAGGACTGCTCAACACGGTCAAAACCAGCCGTCCCTGCAACTGCGCATTCGTCTCGCTCGATACGTTGTAGACCGTCGCATTCTGCAGCAGCGTCTTCAATTCCACATCTGGCTCACCGTTCTTCTGTCGGCTGATCAATGCCTGAATGTCCACCCGGTCGCCAGGCTGGATCAGTTGAATCACACTCGATGAATCCGAAATGTGTACCGTTACTGCTCGCATCCCGTTAGGAATCCCAGACGCAAGCCCTCGCTCGCTCAGCGGGCTCAACAGACTCTCGGTCAACACTTTACCCGCCTCTACTTTGTCCAGCGTCCTTCTTCCCACCAGGTCTTCAGCACGCGCAGGCACAGGTACTCCAGGGTCAGCACTGGCCACAAGCTGGAAGTCTGAGGCCTTCAACACTTGCCCCTTTTCCAACCCATTTACACTCACAAATCGAAGGCTGCTCGACGTAGTTGAGGAGCCGTCCATGCGACTCACAATCAACCCGTAAAAGATGCCGGTCGACAGTACAGCCACCACCAATGCAATTACAACAAGAGGAACAACGTTCTTTTTCATAGGGTCTTTACGCGCACTTCGCTAAGGCACTCATCGGCCTATTCCCTTGAAGTCTTTACCAGCAAATCACCTTAGTACGGCTTTGTTGCCAGTACCAGGATGCTTTGCCCCAATGCAAAGCGCCCGCCCCGGCCCAACCAATAACCCTCGAACGCCAACGGCCCGTAAAGCAAAGAATTCAATAATGAATTCGGTACTCCAACCCCACTTTGCGCTTCTTGCCGGGTCAATTCTTCCCACACCCGAAACTTGAACCAGGCCACAGGCAATAGCAACGAATTTGCATAGGACGCATCCAGTACCTCGAATCCCGCATCACCCACTGCGGCCACGATCCTGGGCCGGGTAAAGCGCTGCCGTTCGTGGGCAAAAATCGAGTGTCGGCTCCTCAATGCGTCCAGTGCCGAAACTCGCAAGATCAATTTGCCCCCAGGCTTCAACACCCGCCAGAATTCCTCCAGCGCTGCTGCCTCGCCTCCCCGCGGAAAATGCACCAGCACATCCAGACTCACCACCGCATCAAATGCTCCGTCCTCGTACGGCAGCCTGGAGATGTCACTCTGAACCATCCTTGGCACGCCGCTATCTTTCCCAAACGACAAACCGGCAAAGTCCAGATCTACGGGAAACATCTTCCATCCGTAGCGTCCGGCCAGCCAATTCGACATATAGCCAGTTCCGCATCCGCCTTCGAGCACCCGCCCGAATTTTGCTTCCGGCAACCGGCCGATCCACGCCTCCAGGATCTTCCGCATCCCGGCAAACCACCACATTTCGTCCTCAGCCCTGGCTATATTCTGAAATTCCGCCGGGTTCATGCCATTACTCTCGAGATCATCTGTACCTGTCTTTGTCTTCGCAGCGCCAATCTTATGAAAAAAGCTCTGGTCTAACTATTGGTATGCGCATTGGCCCGCTTTAGCCCCAGACTTGGCAGCACCAACAACCACCACCACAGCCGCAATAGCTGAAACAAAGTTGTAAACAGACTCTTCACCCGAAAGAACTGGCTCTTGCCATGCAAACGCGGATAGTGGTGTACACCCACTTCCTCCACATCCATTCCGCACAACTCCAGCTTCCGCACCAGTTCAACGCAGATCGTGCCCGAGGTCGATTCCAGGTGGATCAACTCCAGCAGGCTGCGGCGAATCAAGCGAAAGTCGCAATCAATGTCGCGAAGGTTGACGTTAAAAAGCAACCGCGCAAACTGGTTGTAAGTCTTCCCGATCCAGATCCGGTGCCAGGGGTCGTTCCGTTCCAGTTTGTATCCATTGACGAAGCTGACATTCGCACGCATACGCGAAAGCAGCTTGGGCAATTCACCGACATCGTACTGCCCATCACCATCGGTATAGAACACAAACTCTTTGGTCGCCGCCTCAAACCCGCTCCTTAGCGCCCCGCCATAGCCCCGGTTTACCTCATGCGTCACAATCCGCATCTGCGCTCCGTATTCGCGTTGCAACTCCAAAAGAACAGCCCCCGTATTGTCCTGGCTGCCGTCGTTGACGACAATCACCTCAAAGTCGGAAACATGCTCTCTGAGCACAGCAAAAGTCTTGCCGATCAAGGCCGGCAAGGACGGCGCGTCGTTATACGCCGGAAAGAAAACACTCACCCCGTATGAGTACATCCGTTAAATCCCCTAAATGATGCTACAACTTTTTCACGATCAATAGGGTGACATCGTCAGCATAAGGTGCGCCCGCGCACCAAACCTGCAAATCCTCAATTACCCCTTCAATCATTTTGGTCGAGCTGCAACTGGTGCGGTTCAAAATTGCCATCGAGATCCGCATCTCGCCAAAGTCCTCGTCACTGCCGTTTGGCATAGCTTCGCTCACCCCGTCGCTAAACAACACCAGAGTGTCGCCAGACTGGATATCGCTCTTGTGCTCCGTGTACTGGGCGATAGGCAGGATCCCCAGAATGATCCCACCCCCTTCCAGCTTTTCGGTAATTCCGCTCGCCCGAACCAACAGCGGCGGATTATGCCCCGCGTTACAAAAACGGATCTCCCCTGTCGCCGGGTCAATGATCGCGAGAAAGAACGTAATGAAACGGTTGTCCGGGCAATTCCCCGAGATGCTCTTGTTCAGCCTCTGCACAATGCTCGCCGGGTTCTCGTCCGTCTCAACCAGAATCTGCAACCGTGCCTGCAAGCTCGACATCAGCATCGCCGCCGGCATACCCTTGCCCGCAACATCCCCCACTACGATCGCGATCTTGCCATCGGACAAATTGAAGAAATCGAAATAATCCCCGCCCACCGTACGGCAAGGCAGGTTGTATCCAGCCAGGTCCATCCCGGGGATCTGCGGCGCTTGCCGCGGCAACAGATTGCGCTGGATCTCCCCAGCCAGCGACAACTCCTTCGAGATACTCCGCTCCACCTGTTCCACTTCGTTCAGCCGTGCATGC
>CANGVB010000582.1 GCA_947456995.1 Bryobacteraceae bacterium
AGCGGATGGAAGGGGTTGTCGCGGATTTCACTGCCCGTGATGAAGGGGACCTGCTCGTCGAGGAGGCTGGTAAGCATGCGGATAAGGCGGGTCTTGGCCTGACCGCGCAGCCCGAGCAGAATGAAATTGTGGCGGCTAAGGAGGGCGTTTACTACTTGAGGCACAACGCTGTCTTCGTAGCCCATTACGCCGGGAAAGAGTTCCCCGCCCTGGCGCAGCTTTGCGAGCAGATTTGCCCGGATTTCGTCTTTGACGCTCCGTCCGCGCCGCTCCGGCGCTGCCCATTCACTGGTCTTGAGTTCACCGAAATTCGAAGGAAGTGTTTTCATGATGCCGAAACCTAAGCTTAGCGTGGTACCTTTCTTTCAATTAGATGTCGCGAGAACTATCCGGGACGGATTATCAGCGCTACTGGCGCCGTCTCCAACAAATTGGACTAAATGCGTATGAGTCCCGTGCTTATTTGGTGCTGCTGGGCCACTCAAGATTCAAAGCTTTAGAACTGGCTGCCAGGGCCCAGGTGCCACGCCAGAAGATCTATGAAGTGCTGGATTCGCTGGTTGAGAAGGGCTTTGCGAGTGTTGTGCAGGAGAAGACGAAGCTTTTTAGCGCCGTCGAACCTGCGCTTGCTCTGCGTGGCTATCTGAACCGGCGGGAAGAAAATTATAAACACGAACTCGAAGAGCAGAGCCGGAATGCACTGTCGCTGGCTGAAGACCTGGCGAATTCGTATGCTCCCGCCCAGGGCAGCCGTGGCACGCTCGACTATTTGCGCATTGTCTCTGACCCGAGCCAGACGGCCAATCACTATCGCAAGATGTTGAAGGACGTGCGGCAGGAATACATCGAGTTCTCAAAGCCGCCATATGCCGTGGATCCTCTGGATGAGGTGCTGGTGAAGAAGGCTCTTGAGGCTGGAGTGAAGATTCGGCTGATCATCGAAAAAGGGGCGCTGGATGCACCGCACCGCAAACGGCTGAACGAGTATGCCGAGGCGGGAGTTGAAGTGCGTGAAGCAGAAACGCTGCCGATGAAGCTGGCCGTGTTTGACAGCAGCTTTGGTCTAGTTGCGCTGCTCGATCCGGTGTTGACCCGCCCGGCCTGGACGGCAGTGATCTTCGAACACCCCGGCTTTGCCGAAGCCATGCACGCGCTGTTTGACAACCACTGGAACAAGGCGCGCAAACTCGATTAAGCTAGCGAGTGGTTTATGCGCTATTGCTTCCTCCTATTTGGCCTGCCGCTGCTTGCGGCTGATGCTGTCTACGACATCGCGGTTTATGGATCCACACCTGCAGGCATCGCCAGCGCCGTTGTGGCCGCCCGACAGGGGCACACTGTTGCCCTGATTGAACCCACAAAGCACTTCGGCGGATTGCTTACCGGTGGTCTTTCCAATACAGACTTCCGGACGCTAGAGGCGGTGACAGGCTTTTATCGCGAATACATGGATCGAGCCCATGCTTACTACATCGCAACTTACGGCAAAGACTCGAAACAGGTAACAGACAACTTCTTTGGTGCCCTCACGGAGCCCCACATCTCAGACAAGATCCTGCGCGAGATGATGGCGGAACAAAAGACGCTTAAGGTGTTGATGGAGCATCATTTGCTTTCGGCGAAACGCAATTCCAGGCGCATCGAAGAGGCCACCTTCCGTAGCTCAAATGCCCCACTCAGGGTGAAAGCAAAAGTCTGGATCGACGCCACTTATGAGGGCGACCTGGCCGCCGCGGCCAAGGTGCCTTATCGCACCGATCGCGAATCTACCCGTGAGTACGGAGAACGCTTCGCCGGGGTGATCTTCTTTGATCAGGGCCGCATCCTGCCGGGCTCTACCGGAGCCTCAGACCCGGGCGAGCAGTGCGCCAACTTCCGCATCATCATGACCAAACGACCCGCCAACCGTCTGGCCGTGCCCAAGCCGGCAAAGTACAGCCGCGACGAATTTGCCAAGCTGATCCCGCATTTTCAATCCGGCCGGATCAAAGAAATTTACACCGAAGACCACTCGGGGATTCTGCGGCTGACTTACATCCCCAACGAGAAGTCCGACATGAATGACATCAAGCAGGCTGTCGTGCGACTTTCGTTGCCGGGCGAGAACCAGGGCTGGGCCGACGGCGATGAGAAGACACGCCAGCGGATCTTTGACCGGCATCTTACTCATAACATCGGTCTGATTTACTTTCTGCAGAACGACCCTGAGGTGCCGCAAGCGATCCGCGACAAAGCTAACGAATGGGGCCTGGCGAAAGATGAATTTCTAGCCACCCAGCACTTACCGCCTGCGCTCTATGTGCGGGAGGCTCGCCGTATTCTGGGGGATCGTATCTTCACCGAACACGACACGATGCCAGCACCGGGCAGTGTGCGCGCGCACGTCCATAAGGACGCGATTGCGATGGGCGATTACGCACTGAACTCTCATGGCCACAATCCGGCAGGGCCGCTTTACCCACATCTGGTTGAGGGTGATTTTTCGTTCGGGCCGGCGCCGTTCATGGTTCCCTACGGCACGATATTGCCGAAGACGCTTTCGAATCTGCTGGTGCCGGTGGCGATCTCTGCCTCGCACGTTGGCTACTCTGCTCTGCGACTGGAACCTACCTGGACTGCGCTTGGGCACGCTGCAGGTCTTGCGGCACACCTGGCGCTGAAGGCGGGCGACACGCGCGGTGTCTCGCTGCCAAAGCTTCAGGCGATGCTTCACCAACAGAAGCAAGCCACCATCTACACCTCAGATATTGATCGCAATTCCCCGCTCTTCCCTGCCGTGCAGTGGGCCGGGATACAGGGTCTTTTTAGCGATCTGGTTGAGTACAAGACCGCAGTGCTGCCTCCGCTCAACAGGCGTTTTGGCACCCAATATTCCTTTGCACATGCACTGCATGCCATTGAGCCGGACAAGCCGATGGATGCAGCGCTTCTCGCACGCTGGCGCAAGGCGCTCCCTTGTGCAGCCAGGGTGGAGAGCACGACGCGCGGGGGCTTCCTGCAGGCAGCCTTCGATAGTTGTGCAAACAAATAGACCTTAAGGCTTCAGTGTGGCGACATAGGCCGCCAGTGCCAGCATGTCGCTGTTGGTCATGTACTTTACTACCTTGTCCATCTCTGAACTCTTTGCGCCCCGCCGTGCGCCCGACTTGAAGTCATAAAGCTGACGCATTACGGAAGTGGGGGAGCGGCCGGCGATGCCCGGGACATTCTCTTTGCCCTTAAGGCTCGGCCCGTGACAACTAGAACACTCCAGTTCCTTGCCGTCGCCCCAGGTCTCGGCCAGTTTTTTGCCCAAAGCAATGC
>CANGVB010000583.1 GCA_947456995.1 Bryobacteraceae bacterium
CAAGCTGGTGAATGCGCAGATTGTCGGACAGGACCGGGAGACTGATATTGCGGTGCTGAAGATAGATGAGCCGGGGCCGCATCCGTTTTTGAGTTTTGGGGATAGCGAGCGATTGCGAGAGGGGCAACTGGTGTTTGCGTTTGGAAGCCCTCTGGGGCTGGACAATAGCGTGACGATGGGGATTGTGTCGGCGAAGGCACGGCAGGTGAAGCCGGATGACCCGATGGTTTACATCCAGACGGATGCGGCGATCAATCCGGGTAATTCTGGTGGACCGCTGGTGGATGGTGACGGCAAGATTGTTGGGATCAATACGTTTATTTACACGAAGTCTGGGGGGAGCGAAGGGATTGGCTTTGCTTCGCCATCGAATATCGTGCAGACGGTATTTGAGCAGATTCGTCAGCATGGGCGGGTGAGGCGTGGGCAGATAGGAGTGCTGGCGCAGACGGTTTCGCCACTGCTGGGGCAGGCGTTGGGGCTAGACCCGGAAGTGAGTGTAGTGATTGAGGATGTTACTCCGGGGAGCTCTGCGGAGGCTTCGGGGCTGAAGATTGGCGATGTGGTCGTATCACTCAATGGCCGGGCGATTGAGAATGCGCGGCAGTTTGGGGTGAACATCTATCAGAACGCAGGAAAGACGATTGAAGTGGAAGTGATTCGGGGGAAGACTCCGATGAAGATTTCGGTTGCTGTACTGGAGCGGCCGAAGGATCCGGATCGTTTGCTTGCCCACCTTCAGGGGGAGAAAAGCAGAGTGCGCCGGTTGGGGATTCTGGCCGTGGATGTAGACGAAAAAGTGATTCCGCTGTACTCGGCCTTGCGGGAGTATACGGGCGTGGCCGTGGCCGGGATTCTGACTGACCTGTCGCTGGAGGCGGGCCGGTTGCAGCCGGGAGATGTTGTGCACCGGGTGAATCAGGAACCGGTGCTCAATCTGGCCGGGCTGCGGAAGTTGCTGGAAGATTTCAAGCACGGGCAGCCGGTTGCGGTGCAGATTGAACGGGCCGGGCAGATGCAGTATGTGGTGCTGGAGATCGACTAGCTCGGCACGGCCGGGCGCACTGGTGGTGTGGGCCCGGCTTGGGAGGCAATGCAGGTTCGGATGTCAAAGATCGATGGCCTGTTGGGGCCGGGTTGGCTTCGTTTGTTAGTTTGCTGTTTTTGAGGCGCGGTGTTTGTCTACGATTTCGCGTGCCTCTGGCATGAAAGCCATGAGTCTGAAGGCGAGCTGGCTGGGGCTGGTTTTGCAGAGGTCGGCTTTACGGACTTCATACATTGGGAAAGTGGCCGGAAGGTCTACGATCTTGTCGTATAAGTAGACTTCAGTGTGGATGTCCATGGCCAGGATGCGGTCTGTCTGGAGTTTCCGGAATTCTTTGAGGGCGAGGTTGGCACGGCGCTCCTGGGCGGCACCGAGTTTGTTGAGACGCTCCATTTGTTCGAAGAAGACGCGGTTGTTGGGTTCGTTTGTCCAACGGGTTTGAGCGTCGATTTCCATTTGGCGGACGCGGTCTGCCTGGAAGAGGGCGAAGACGTAGCGCTCGAAGGTTTGGAGTTCGAGTTCGCCTTCGGGGAGGCATTGCTTGAGGAGCTTGGCCTTGAGGGAATCGTAATGGCTTCGTTCGCGCGGATTGTCTTCGAAGATGGTTGTCGGGTTTGCCTGGAGGCCGTATGCGGGCTTTTTAGCGTTTTTGGTTTCAGTTTGCATGGTGAGAGGGTTCCTTAGTTGTGAATTTTAGAGAGGAGCTGAAGCTCTCTCCGATTCAGAAGCTACAAGGGTGGCTGTGAGGCTTGGATGGGGATGTTCGGGAAGTTATTGATGGGCCTGGAGATAAAGTTTGAAAATTTCTGTCAACGGCTTTGGAGGTGCAGGTAAGGTTCTTTTGTGGTGCGGGTGAGGGGAATACCTGATTGGTTTTGGCAATGGGTGAGAGAAGACTGAGACGATGACCTTAGTTCAGTGGAATTTGCGATGCAGTTTGATCCTGGTTGGTTTGACGACGATGCTTTCAGGCCAGGTTAGGCCGATTCAGCACAGAATTTACACTGTGGAGCATAAGTGCCCAGCTACTGGACGGTTCATTCCTGCTGTTCCAACTGAGGCCGGGACAAAACAGTATTGCTTTGATGGCAAGTACTATAATTCGAAAACTGTTCCGAGCTATGTGGTGGAGTATTTTGTGATGAGGCGGGCTGAGTCTGATGCGCGGATGCAATCGTTTTCGAATGACGTAGAAACGAGTCTAGCCAGGGCTCAACAGGAAGCGGCAGCGGTGAGGGCAAGCCAGGGCAGCAGGGGTGGGCAGCAGTACACGAGCCAGCGCAGTGGAGGGAATTTTTCGAGTCGCGGGAATGAGGCTGCGTTGCTGTTGCCTGCTAACACCAAGCCTGCGCCGGCGGCTGTACCGATGGAGAAGCTGCGGCAGATCGCGGTGGGGGATAGCCGGGCTTCGGTGAAGGAAGCGCTCAAGGAGCCACATGGGAGCATTGCTGGATTGGGTTCTGGGGACGAAGAGATCTGGACTTATGTCGCTGAGGGTGGAGCCAATGCGAAGGTGCATTTGAAGGCTGGGGTTGTGAAGTCGGTTTCGCTGCCTTAGGGGGTGGGTTTGCGAGGAGTTTTCCGGAGGCGTTGGCGTAGGTTCAGTCAGAACCTGGGGGCTGCGAGCTTTTCTGCAGACGTGCGCGTCTGGCAGGCAGTCCCCAAAAACTAGCGGCAGCGCTGGAAAATCCACACTAGTTGGATATTGGAAGGCCGATCAGGCTGCTCTATTGGGGAGCATGCCGTGTTGAAATTGGCCGTCATCCAGTTAGTACCCAAGAGGTGTGAGTGTAGTCAGAGATTTTTGAGGGGAAAATTTTGGCTACTTTGATATGAAAACTTTGCCGCTCAGCTGCGAATTGTTGAAGTGCATTCTGAGGAGCCATAGAGACCCTCTCGTCAGGATTCGCCTGCGAGGGAGCGAGAGAGTCCGGCAAAGAATGTTTTATTGGCCTGATGCGAAGAGACCTCAGGCGTTGCCTTGGGATGCAGGGGCAAAAGTTGCAAAAATGCTAGATCAGCACGAAGGCGGGATTGGGTCGAGGGCCGGAGCTGCACTACGAGGATGTGACACGGCTCCAAGGCAGGAGCCGTATGCGATAGTAGCGCCCATTACGTGGCCCGAGCGAGCCCGACATTTGCGATGAAGTGTTGAACCGTTTCTTGCTTCGTCGCTAAGCGGTGACAAGGCCCTGAACATTCGATACTGTAAAGAAGAAAGGAACCGAAGTGACCACAATTCAGATCACCAA
>CANGVB010000584.1 GCA_947456995.1 Bryobacteraceae bacterium
CAATCGGTTGCGACAGAAAACTGAGTGATTGGATTTGAGATTCGGCTTGGTTGGGGGAAGATTCGAGGGGGCGGGGGGGAAGCAGGGAGATGTGAGATCGAGCATTGCATTGAGAAACAAGGTCTCGCCTCAACTGATCCAAATAGCAACCTAGCTCGCCGGGGAGGTAGGTAACCAATGCATATTGATTTATCGGCTCACTGGGAGCCGAACAACTGCCCATGTCCGAATTGTAACGCAAATTAAAGATCGCTGCAGGAAACCCAAAGCGGCTAAGCCACGGGATTCTGACCGCTCATCTCGTTTTCTCCGCCATTCACCTGGCCTGCAGAGAAGTCTGGACGCGTGGGAGCAACAAACCAGTTGGCATCCTCCAAGCCGACAAACTTAAAAATGCGCAGAGAGCCATCGGGCAGTTCCAACAAGTCGCCAACTCGAAGTGCATTGTCGGTGCCACGCAATTCGTTGAAGAGCGCATATGCACTGAGGGCTTCCATTTCGCCACTAATTTCATAGTCGCGCTGTTTGACCGTAGCCGGCCCGGCAGTGTGCGGAGCCCAGCGAAATTGTGTTGCCACGTGCTCTTTAAGTCGGTGGATCTTGAAGCTGACCATCTCGATTCAAGTTAGCATGGGTTTAGGTTATTGATGCGTCCGACTCATTGCACTTCTTGTGGAACCGCGCTCATGGAAGCGCCCATTACCTACGAAATCATCGTCAAAGAGGAACTGTTCCAAATCGAAGATGTCCCCGCGCTGGTTTGCCGGAATTGCGGTGAACAATGGATCGATGACGACGTAAAGAACAATTTGGAAATCATGGTGGCCGAAAGCGCTGGGCCTGAACCCAATGTCCACTGAGTTTTCCAGTCTGTTGCTGTCACTCCAGAATGGCAACAACCCAATGCCGTTAATCGCGGTGGATGGGGGCCGATTCTCCGGTGTACAGTGTTTTGGGAAAACAGCTTTCAAAGCCTGCCGCCTTCCTGAGGAAACCAGAGCCGGCCTCCTTCTTTATGCCGGGTTTGCCGCAGAAAGCCATTCCGTATCGCAGGATCTTTCCACCGCAGAAGCCAGCTATTGGCATGCGATTTACCACCGGATGGAGCCAGACGACTGGAACTCCAAATACTGGTTTCGACAGGTTGGCCGCCACCCGATCGAAGAACAATTGAGAGAAGCAGCTATAAAGGTCGGCTGGAATCCTGGAAGAAACTGGGACCATGCCCGCTTCGTCGAATTCATGAGTGCAGCTAGATCAGGCACAAAGCCTGAGATCACTGCCATGGCAATCCAGATTCAACATATCGAATGGCAACTGCTTTTCGATTACTGCGCAAAGGAAATTTAGGAATGAAGCGTTTCGTACTGCTGCTACTTCTCGTTTTGGCAGTCATTGTCGGTTATTTTGCATGGAGCTTCAGCAATGCAATTCCACAAGTTCCAGCGTTCCGGGTGGTTCGCGCCTCTTTCGAAGATCAGGTAACCACCAATGGGCGCGTAGAACCCAGTGAGTGGGCCAGTGCAAGAGCCGAAAAAGAAGGTCTTGTCCTAAGCGTACCGGTAGTCAAGGGACAGCGAGTTGCCAAAGGCGCCCCGATCGCGATTCTGGATTCAAAGGAAGCAGAGGCCGATCTATCCTCGGCAAATGCTCGCATCGAAGAGGCTCAGGCTACCATTCAATTGCTCGAAGCAGGCGGACGCAAGCGCGAAATTGTCGAGATCGAACAAGGGATCAAACAACGAAACGCAGAGCTACTGCAAGCAGAAAAAGAACTGGAAATTGCCGAACGGTTGGCTGCGCGAAACGCAGGTACAAAGGAAGAGATACGAGTGCTCAAGGATAAAGTTGAGCTGCTCAAACTTCAGATTTCTGCCCTTAACGCTCGTCGCCCTGCACTGGTCGGCGCATCGGATCTGGTCTCAGCCAAGGCTCGATTGCGCGAAGCAACGGCATCAGCCGATCTTGCCAGGCGGCGTATCCAGATGGCCATCATTCGCGCGCCAATCGAGGGCGTAATCTACCAGCTGGATGCCAAGCAGGGATCCTTTTTGACCCCAGGCACACTGGTGGCAAACGTTGGACGCCTCGACACACTAAAGGTTCTTGTCTTCGTGGATGAGCCTGAGCTGGGCCGTATCAGAAAGAGCATGCCGCTTACCATTACCTGGGATGCAGTTGAGGGCAAAAAGTGGAGCGGTGAAGTAGACAAAATCCCGACGCAGATCGTTCCTCTCGGCACTCGGCAGGTGGGAGAGGTGGAATGCCGAATTGAAAATCGGGACGGAGACCTACTGCCGGGCACCAACGTGAATGCCTTCATCCAAACGCGCAAACAGGATTCTGTTTTGCTGCTCCCGAAAGAAGCGATCCGCAATCGCGACGGGGTCAGTGGAGTCTATGTGATCGAAAACAGGATTCTAGTATGGCGCAAAGTGGATCTCGGCTCTGGAAATGTAACAAGTTCGATTGCGCTGTCTGGAGTTAAAGAGGGCGATCAGGTGGTGCTCGGCCCTGAGACAATTCTCAAGGCCGGAGCCACTGTAGAGATCGCAAAGCCTTAGGCAACCGCCTCAGTTCAGGTCAAAAAGCAACAGGTGGGCATCGCTGCTGGCTTCAATCGTAATCTCAGCCTCATCTTCAACCATGGCACCATCACCGGCATTCATCAACTCGCCATTGAGTGAGACAGATCCCTGAGCCAGTTGGACGTAAACGCCTCGGCCCTCCTCAACCTGGTATTTGGTCTGATCCCCAACTCCAAGATCTGCGACAAGAAAGCGCGCGTCGGCATTCATCTGCAAAGAGCCTTCCTGACCGTCTTTAGACGCAACGAGCTGAAACTTGCCCAACCGACCTTCGGCCGCGAAAGATTTCTGGTCATAGCCGGGCTGGATCCCACGCTTCTCTGGCATGATCCAGATCTGAAATAAATGCACGGGTTCGTCCGGCGATGGATTGTATTCGCTGTGATACAAGCCACTGCCCGCACTCATCGCTTGCAATTCTCCAGGCTCAATGGTTCTGCGGTTGCCCATCGTGTCCGCGTGCTCAAGCTTGCCTGAGCGCACCCACGTCAAAATTTCCATATCGCGATGGGGGTGCATTCCAAACCCTTTGCCTCCAGCAACCCAGTCTTCATTGATGACCCGTAGCCCACGAAATTGAACGTGGTTGGGGTCGTAATAGTTCGCAAAACTAAAGCTATGCCGCGTATCGAGCCAACCATGATTGGCCTTACCGCGATCTTCTGATTTTCTGATCTGTATCATGTTTGCCAAATCTCCTTTA
>CANGVB010000585.1 GCA_947456995.1 Bryobacteraceae bacterium
GATGCAGGTGGATGTTCACCCGCATATGTTCCTTGGAGAGGTGGAGTCTTGCACAGCGCACCTAAGTGCGGCTAACGCCGGATTCTCAACCATGGAAGGCGTAACACCTACCTACCTTCTTGGCGGCAAGTAGTTTAACGGCAGAATCGTTCGAGAACTGGCCTCAATCGGGCAAATCGTTCTTCCAGCCTCGGGAGCATTCGTTCTACTTCATCGAAGTGGCCCTGACTTGAGGCCGTTTCAATGCTTTTGGCCAAAGACACCAGGGCATCTCCTCCAGCATTGGATGCAGCACCCCTTAGCGAATGGGCAACTCTGCTGCCAGATTCGTTGTCATGCCGGATCAGCGCATCGTGAAGAGCCATCATTTGTCTTGGTGCATCCTCGAGAAAGACACCGACGACACGCTTGGCGAGAATTTCATTTCCCATCATTCGATCAATCAGATCTTCTGGATCAAAGGAAACGGGCTCAGAGAGCCAGGAAGCCCAGACTTGCGAGTCACAAGGGAGACGAAGAATTGCATCGAGGCCTGAGGCGCTTCTCAGTAAATCCACAGTTTCCGCCCCAGAGGCAGTGATTCCAACACAAGGAAAAGTGGGACGACCTGCAGCCTGAAGGTTTCTGGCAAGGATCGAGGCCGAAGCGAGGCCGGTTTGCAGATCTGGATCCAGATGAATCAGGCACAGACTCCAGACTTGCTCACCCAGTGCAGCAATAGCTTGCGGAGAATTGTCAACCCATTGTGGCAGCGGCTCGCAATGAAGCTTGAGTTGTTCGAGGATGGAATCGTCCAGGCTGGACTTACCAACAAATAAGACAGAGCACTGGTGCAGGCTTGAATTGGACATGGAGTTATAAATCAGGCAGCTTGGGCCTTTCCTTCCTGTAGCTGGTAGTAAACGGCGCGCAGGTGTCGCTTGGATTCGACCTGTGGACAGGACGTACCGAGGCTCTCCATCGATCCGATGATGAGCGAGCCATGTGGCTCCAGGCGCTGGGAAAGCCGCTGAAACAGTGAAGCTTTATCCTTTTCATTGAAGTAAATCGCGACATTTCGGCAAAAGATGATATCGAATTTACCCATGCTGGAGAAGTCTTCCATCAGATTGAGCCGCCGAAAACTGGTGAGAGCCCGCAATTCATCGCGAATCTTCCAGCCTTTGGGGTCGGGGACAAAGTTTTTCGCGCGCAAAACATCGCTCAGCCCACGCCCCATCTCGATTGAGTTGTAGTAGCCGGCACTGGCTCTGGCAACGGCCTCGTCGGAGAGATCGGTGCCCACAAGGCGCAAGTTGTAGCGATGAGGATCGCCGAGTATTTCCCGCAAAAGGATCGCAATACTGTAGAGCTCTTGCCCTGTCGAGCAGGCAGCACTCCAGATGCGGATGGGAGGCTTGATCGTGCTACGCGACTGCCGGTCGACAAGCTCTGGAATCAGCTTATGACGGAGCAATTCAAAGGGGCTGGTGTCACGAAAGAAAAGTGTCTCACCCGTTGTGATGCCGTCAATGATTTTACGTTTGAGGGCCCCGGAAGGATCGGCCTTGGCCTTGCGGATGAGCTCCGCAAAGCAATTGCAGCCATTTGATTCGGCCAGAGCGGAAAGACGGCCTTCCACCAGGTAGTCTTTGCTTGCCTCGAGCACAATAGCCGAGATCGAGTATATGTAATCAAAAACGAGAGCGTGCTCAGATGCCAGGAGTTTCATGAAGGTTTACCATGGGCGAGCAAGTTTACGAGATGACCGGCAACACTTTCCAGGGGAAGCACATCATCGACTGCGCCGGTGGCGACAGCCTCGCGAGGCATACCAAAAACAACACTGGTAGCTTCATCCTGGGCAATGGTGGCACAACCGGTTCGTTTGAGGAGCCGCAGCCCCTGCGCTCCATCATTGCCCATTCCGGTAAGAATGACGGCAATAGCTGAGCCTGGAGCTTGAAGCGCGACTGAACGGAATAGATAGTCGACCGATGGGCGACAGTGATTTTCGGGTGGATCAGCGGTAATCTCGATGCGGATTTCGCCGTTGGGCAGCGACTTGATTTTCATCTGCTTTCCTCCGGGGGCAATATAGACCTGAGCGGGACACACCAACTCGCCGTCTTCGGCTTCTTTGATTTTGATGGCAGACTTGCGTTGCAGGCTTTCCGCCAGGGCGGCGGTGAAGAGAGGCGGCATGTGTTGGACAATGAGAACCGGTACGCTCAGATCCGGTGGAAGATGGGGCAAGACCTGAGCCAGGGCCTGAGGGCCACCCGTTGAGACCCCAATCACAATCAGTCGTTTTGCCTTCGAGCCAGGCCGTGGAGCAGCGGCAACGACAGGTTGCCTGGAAACGGCAACTTTGTGAGAACGATCCCGAAGGATTGCCCGTTCGGCAAAGGCCTGCACCCTGGGAGCCAGACTCTCCTTGAGGACTTCAAGACTGCGCACGCCTTCGGGCTTGGTAACAAAATCGAAGGCCCCTAATTCGAGAGCACGCATGGTGAGATTGCTTCCCTGAACGGTGAGAGCACTCAACACAAGGACGGCCGGTTTTTTTCGCCAGCTGGAAATCGCCTCGAGAACCTCAATACCGTTGAGCTCGGGCATTTCAATGTCAAGGGTCATCAGGTCTGGCTGAAGCTCCTCGAGTTTTGCCAGCGCCATGCGACCATTGCCGGCAGTGCCGACTAACTCAATCGATGGAAGGCCGGAAAGGGCATCAGTGACGGCTCGACGATACAGAGCTGTGTCATCGACAATCAGGGTGCGAAGCTTTCCGGGGACCGCGACAGATTGAATCATAGGCTTTGTGTCTTTACTCGAATTAGTTGGAACGGAAAGAGAACTGCTCGATGGTATGACTGAGCTTCCTCGCCATCGCGTTCAACCCATCGGCATGACTTTGTACCTGAAGATTGGCTGCAGCGAGTTCAACTGCAACTTGATTTACGTTCGCGGCGTCCTTGGCGATTTCGAGGGAAACCGATGAAGATTCCGAGACGCGAAGGTTTGCATCCTGCATTCCGAGAGCAGCTTCGGCAATATTTCGGGAGATGTCCTGAGTAGTCATGGATTGCTCCTGGATAGATGCGGCAATGCCGGAGACCAATTCGCTCACCCCTCCCACTATGTCCGAAACCCGTGAGATTTCTTCAGTGCCATTGCGGGTAGCAATCTGGACACTTTCAATTCGGCTGCGGATATCTTCTGTAGCGGCGGCTGTTTGCTGCGCCAGTTCTTTGATCTCGCCAGCGACGACGGCAAAGCCTTTGCCTGCTACACCAGCCCGGGC
>CANGVB010000586.1 GCA_947456995.1 Bryobacteraceae bacterium
CCCAGCTTGCCGAAGTCGGTATCAAACACCATCATTTTGTCGCCTGGGGAAAGCCCTCGCTCAATCTCTTCGCGCGGCAACATCACCTTGCGATATTTGCCAGCCAGTTTGCCTTCGCGGTCCAGCAGGATTGCGGTGTTATAGATAAAGTCTCCATCCTTTTCGTAGATGCCGGCAACGATGTAACTTTTCTTTTCGCGAGCCAGCTCACCCAGAATCCGGGCCGTGTAGCCGCTCGCCGGCTCGGCAACTTCGGCATATTTTTTGACGCTGCCAACCACGGTGACGCCTTCACCAAAAACCATCAGGTCTACCGGCTTGGTGATCTGTTCTCGAGCCATGGCCATGAGCTTACGGACGTTCGCCTCGCCACCCTCAGCACCCGAGGGACGGAAATTGAGGCTCGACAGGCGCACCGGGCGTGTCGGGGGAGCATCCGTTAGTTCCAGTGCTGGATTGCGAAAGACAACCGCGCCCTGCTCGGCGTCGTAGAGCCAAAGCTGGAGTTCGGCAAATTTAGCGTTGACCGGAGCCTGCACTTCTTCCCAGACCCGCGTCCAGGGGCCGGATTTCTCTTCGCGCCAGGCGTACTCAGCGTCGCCCACGGGATCCCATTTCGCATCTTTCCACTGCAGGCGCACGAGTACCTGATTGTGGGGACGGCGCAAACCTTCTACCTGATACTCGGCTTCGAAGCGAAACCAAAGCCCCGGTTGAATCCCCTTTACAGACTTCACCCAGCCACCAAAAGCAGCGGGGCTAGCGGCTGCGGTAAGGATCAAACTACCGTCGGGAAGCTTGATTCCAGCGGGTTTTTGCTCAAGTCGAGGACTCCAGATTTGCCATTCTTCGCGGTTGCCATTGTCCTCATGAGCGAGGCCTACCCAAGCGTTGGCGATGAACGCTATCGAAAGAATCCATCGTCGTGTGAGACTTCGTTTCCCCATCGCAACCTCCAACAAGCTAAATTAAAGAATAGATTCCCTTTAGCAATGATTACCACGAAGCCAGAGATTCAAGTCGACGTTCACGCACAAGAAACGTCTGAGTGGCTGGAAGCCCTCGACCAGGTCGTCGACATTACAGGTCCCGAGCGAGCCAGCGAACTGCTGCAACAGCTCATGACCAGAGCAGCCCAGCTAGGCGTTACTGCGCCGATGCGATTGAACACACCGTACATCAATACGGTTCCTGCATGGGAGGAAGTTCCCTACCCAGGCGATCTTGAGATCGAACGCCGCATCAAGGCCTTCGTGCGTTGGAATGCGATGGCCATGGTGGCCCGCGCCAACAAGTACGATGACAACATTGGTGGACACATTTCCACCTTTGCCTCTCTGGCAACCATTTCTGAAGTTGGGTTCAACCACTTCTTCCGTGGCTCGATTCAGGCCGCCGATGGTTCCACACAAGCAGGCGACTTTGTTTATTACCAGGGCCATGCTTCACCCGGTGTGTATGCGCGTGCCTACCTCGAAGGCCGCCTCAGCGATCAGCACCTGATCAACTTCCGTCATGAGCTGCGCGATCAGCCTGGCCTGTCCAGCTACCCGCACCCCTGGCTGATGCCGGACTTCTGGCAGTTCCCCACCGTCTCGATGGGTCTCGGCCCAATCAACTCGATCTACCATGCTCGCTTTCTGCGCTACCTCGAAAACCGTGGCATGATCCCGGTAACCGATCGCAAGGTGATCATGATCGGCGGAGACGGGGAAACCGACGAGCCAGAATCACTCGGCGCGCTTACGCTCGCTTCGCGCGAAAAGCTCGACAACCTGATCTTCATCATCAATTGCAATCTGCAGCGCCTGGATGGCCCGGTGCGCGGCAACGGCTCGATCATTCAGGAACTGGAAGGCGCCTTCCGCGGCGCTGGCTGGAACACCATCAAGTGCCTCTGGGGCTCCAACTGGGATCGCCTCTTCGCCAAGGACAAGTCTGGCCTGCTGATCAAGCGTATGGCTGAATGCGTCGACGGCGAATATCAGAATTTCAAGGTCAAGGGCCCGGCATACGCACGAAGCGAGTTCTTCGGCAAATATCCGGAACTGGCCGAATTGGTTGCAGACCTGAGCGATGAGGATATCAAGAGCCTCAAGCGCGGTGGTCATGACCCGATCAAGGTCTACAACGCACTCAAGCGCGCCTACGATCATCGTGGCGGCCCAACGGTCATCCTGATGAAGACCATCAAGGGCTATGGCATGGGTGAAGCGGGTGAAGGCAAGAACATTGCCCACAACGCCAAGAAGCTGAACGAGAGCGAACTGGAATACGTCCGCAAGCGCTTCAACATTCCCGTACCGGCTGAAGCCGCGATGACCGCCAGCTTCTACAAGCCTGAAGAAAGCTCGCCAGAGGCGCAGTACATCCAGAAGCGGCGCGCCGCCATGGGTGGCCCGATTCCCGCTCGCAGCGAAGGCAACTGGTCTCTCACTGCTCCTGAAATGAGCGTCTTTGCCGAATCCCTCAAAGGTTCTGGCGGCCGCCCGGCTTCCACCACGGCAGTCTTCGTGGGCATTCTCAAGAACCTGCTCAAGGAAAAGTCGCTCAGCAAGTTTGTTGTGCCGATCGTACCCGACGAAGCACGCACCTTTGGTATGGAATCGCTCTTCCGTGAAGTGGGCATCTATGCCAGCCAGGGCCAGCTTTATAAGCCGGTCGATGGCGACATGCTGCTCTACTACAAGGAATCACGCGACGGCCAGATTCTCGAAGAAGGCATCACCGAAGCAGGCTCGATGGCCAGCTTCACGGCAGCAGGTACGGCTTACGCCAACCTCAACACACCGATGATTCCCTTCTACATCTACTATTCGATGTTCGGGTTCCAGCGTGTGGGCGATCAGGTTTGGGCATTTGCCGATTCGCGCGGCAAGGGCTTTATGATGGGCGGCACCGCTGGCCGCACCACCCTCAACGGTGAAGGCCTGCAACACCAGGATGGCCACACACACGTGCTCTTCAGTGTAGTGCCTACCTGCCAGTGCTACGATCCTGCCTTCGCCTATGAGCTTGCGGTGATCATTCAGGACGGTATCCGCCGGATGTATCAAGACCGCGAGAACATCTTCTACTACATCACTTGCTACAACGAAAATTATCCGCAGCCGCAGATGCCCACCGACATTCCGGATCTCGAAAACGGAATCCGTCGCGGTCTCTACAAGCTGCGTAAATCCAGCCTCGGCGAAGCTTCGATTCAGCTTTGGGGCTCTGGCCCGATGTTGAACGAAGTGCTTCGCGCCCAGGAAATTCTAGCTGAAAAGTACAACATC
>CANGVB010000587.1 GCA_947456995.1 Bryobacteraceae bacterium
ACACCGAGACGGCAGGCCATCCGGAATTGCGCCAACTGATCGCAGGTTGCTACGAAGGAATCGATTCGGCGCATGTGATTACGGCTGTGCCCGAGGAAGCAATCTACCTGACAATGCGAGCATTGCTCAAGCCCGGAGACACGATCGTCTCAACGGCCCCGGGTTATCAATCGCTCTATGAAATCGCGGTTGAGATTGGCTGTAAGGTGCAGAAGTGGCTTCCTCAAGAAAGCCCGGAAGGCTGGCACTTCAACCCTTCCGACTTGAAACTGGACGGAGTGAAGGCGCTGGTTGTTAATTTTCCGCACAATCCTACCGGCGCACAGCCCAGCGATGCAGAGTGGGCACAAATCTGCGAGTTAGCAAGGCTCAGTGGATGCTGGCTCATTTCCGACGAAATGTACCGGGGGCTCGAGCCAGATGCGAATGCGCTAGCGCCTGCGGCATCGGCTTATGAAAAGGGCGTTTCCATCGCAGGACTGTCCAAGGCTTATGGTTTGGCCGGCTTGCGCTGTGGATGGATTGCGACGCAGGACAACGAATTGCTCGCCGCAATCCAGCGCTACAAAGATTACACAACCATTTGCGCCAGTGCGCCTACCGAGCGGCTTTCGATTATTGCAATGAAGAATGGCGAGCAACTGAGAAAGCGCTGCCGCGACATCATCGCTACTAACCTCCCCGTTTGGAATGACTTTCTTGCACGGCACTCGCACTTGCTGGCCGCGCGTCCTGCCAAAGCCGGCCCGATCTGCTTTCCGCGATGGTTGGCCGGCAACACTTCGGAGTTCTGTAAGCAACTGGTGGACAAAGGTGGCGTGATGCTTCTGCCTTCTAAAGTTTATGAAGCCGGAGAGGATCACTTCCGTGTTGGCCTCGGCCGCACCAACTTTCATGAGGCACTCCATCGCTTCGAGAATTACATCAAAATGAATATGTCATGAGCAGCTCAATCTCCCCGTCTGACTATCTCGACATTGACTCGCAGTTGAGTGAAGAGGAAAAGCTGGTTAGGGCCTCAGCCCGGCGCTTTGTAGCCGAACAGATTCAACCATTGATTCGTGAAGCTTATGCCAAGGGCGAGTTTCCAAAGTCTTTGATTCCAGCCTTCGGGGAAATGGGCTTTCTTGGCGCAAACATCGAGGGCTACGGCTGTCCTGGCATGTCGAATGTCGACTACGGTTTGATCCTTCAGGAACTCGAGCGTTGCGATTCTGGTATTCGCAGCTTTGCCAGCGTACAGGGCGCCCTGGTGCTGCTTCCGATCCACAGGTTTGGTAGTGAAGAACAGAAGCGACGATGGCTGCCAGAACTGGCAGAAGGCAAACTCATAGGCGCCTTCGGGCTTACCGAGCCCGAGTTTGGGTCTAACCCTTCAGGCATGCTGACACGGGCAGAGGCCGACGGGGATGGATGGATTCTTAACGGTGAAAAAACCTGGATCACCAATGGTGGCGTTGCCGACATCCATGTCGTCTGGGCAAGAACACCACAAGGCATACAGGGCTTTCTGGTGGAGCGAGGGATGAAGGGCTTTTCCACCAGCGACCTGCACGGCAAGATGTCGATGCGAGCTTCGGTAACGTCGAGCCTGGCGTTTCAGGATTGCCGCGTTCCGGCAAGCCATGTATTGCCGGAGGCGAAGGGGCTGAAGTCGGCACTGCAATGCCTGACACAAGCACGCTACGGCATCGGATGGGGCGTCATCGGCGCTGCGCTTGACTGCTTTGAAACCGCAAGGCAGTACAGCATCACACGGCGTCAATTCGATCAGGAGCCAATTGCTTCACATCAGTTAGTACAAGCGAAACTCGCTGACATGATCACTGAAATCTCAAAGGCACAATTGCTGGCCCTGCACTGCGGCAGGCTTAAGGATCAAGGCTGTCTGAAACCAGAACAGGTTTCCATGCTCAAGCGCAACAATGTTGCGATTGCCCTCGATTGCGCCCGTGCCAGCCGAGATCTTCTGGGTGCGAACGGGATTATGGAAGAGTATCCGATCATGCGCCACATGGCGAATCTCGAAAGCGTCAAAACGTATGAAGGCACAGATCACATCCATACGCTTGTGATCGGAGAAGCCGTCACCGGCATCCCCGCCTATCGCTAGAGGGCCGCGTGGAAAGCCTTCTTCATACTCGATTCGAAGCTCTCTCTTGAAATCGCTACGGCCTTACGCAGTTCAGCATCTTCGTAATCTTTACGGACCGAGTTCGGCAGCTTCTTGAGTAGGATCTGAATCTTCGCCTGGCCCAGTGCATCCTGCATTCCGCGAATCGCGCGGAAGTAGCCCTTCTGCCCGGCGATCTTGCGGGAGCCGGTAATGATCGCCCCTAGTGTTTCAGCGCGGGTCTCGTCATTGACACTACTGTGTGTTGCGACGATCGCGCCCCACTCATCAAAGAAGGGCCCAAGCGGAAGCAGCAAGTCCGGGCTCTGGCGCAATCCGCGAATGGATCGCAGAGGATAGTGCCGATGGCCCTCGGCCGACATCACACGCTTGTACACTTTGGCTGCCTGAGCAAAAACACCACCAAATGGTTTTGTGTTCTCGTGGGCTAATCGCCCGTAGTCTGCCCGCACGTCGTTGTACATCTCGTGTTTGGACCAATAAGAAAGCCCCTGATCGATATCCCCAACATTGTGCGTAATCGAGGCGACAATCCGCAGAGCATCGAGCTCGAGGCCCTTGGTCTCTATGGCCGTAACAAACTCGATGGCCTCGCGGCGAAGCTCTTCGTCGATTGCTGCGCGGGCCTTGGCTACGTACTCGGTATCTTCATTCTTGAGAAAGGCTTGCAGGGCGCCCATCAATACGCTTAGCTGCTCCCCATTGTGACCTGACACCGGCCCGAGGCCCGCCACCTGTGTGTAACGGCGCGAGACGTTTTCGAGCGGCCACTTCATCGCCCTTAAGGCGAACTCAAACATGCGCCGGTGCGAAGCGGGCTCTTTGTTGTCTTTCCACAAGAGCCCGCGGATTTTCGAATCGACGTCTGTCGGGATGAAGGTTGCAACCGTGGCATGGTGTGCCGACAGGCAAAGCGCGAAATAGTCTTCGACATATTCGGTGAGTGTTTCCGGCCAAACATAGCCGAGCCGCACCGAACGCAGGATATCGACAAAATCAAGATCGATCAGGCGCTTTGCGGGCGGTGGGCTGGCATCAGAAAAAAGAAAGGGAGCGGTATTCTCAACCCATTCAACCAGGGTGACAGGGCTTATGTAATCGAGCATCGGAGTTTAGGGATGAGACGGCCAGCGCGGAGCACG